>JBGVMW010000141.1:0-116049 GCA_045125095.1 Lachnospiraceae bacterium | reverse complement strand
AGCGGACACTAAGGCTGTAAAATACACAGCCTAAGTGCCGACGTTTTCAGAGGGTCACATATAGACTATGTAGCAAACAGCTATCTGTCACAAACAATTCTGACAATTCACTACCTTGTTGGCGTTTCGCAATTACCTAGTGACAATTCACTACCTTGTTGGCATTTCTACAATTAGCTTGCGATATTCACCGACGGTGGCGGTGTGGTAACGCTCGTAAATAGCCATTTCATACAGGTTGGCTGCCAATATATCTTGTTTTAACATCTTTTTTCCAAGGGTGGATAGAGTCTGTTCCGCTTTGCCAAGGCTGGAAAGAACCGGAATGGCTGTACGTTGCGCCAGTTCTGCTAATAATTTGGCATTGAACTTACAGAAACCGAGCAGACGTCCGTAATACACATAGCCGTTGGTTCTGTACTCTTCGACGGTAATTGTGTGCATATCCAGAAGTATGTGGAGCAGACAGCGGTTGATCCGTGTATGTGTGGTTTCCTTGGTGTGTAAGATGTGGGCAAACTGAGAGAAGGATTGGTATTCTGGCAAGTGGTTTCGGATTCGGTTCTCTAATTCAGGAGAACAGTCTTGAAATTGGGCAAAACCATTGTCGCATTGAAGCAATAACTGGTAGCCTAGCATAGTAGAAAAATCATCGGTCTGCACAGGATATTGCTTGTGATAAGCTTCTTCTAACAGACAAAAAGCAGAAAATGGCATCTGTTCGCGTATCAATTCTGTAGGTTCCCCTTTGAGTATCTGCTTGCGAATGCCGCTGGCAGAGGCAGTCAGAGAGGTGGATAGTTCTTCCTCATGATAGCCTTGTCCTTGACGAGTGATGGTATAAGGAATTAAGTGGCTGTTTTGTTTCTGGATGGCTTTGCAGTATTCTATTCCAAGAATATTGTTTGGCTGGGATAGCAGATTGGCTGTTGGTAATTCGTAAGAACCCTCATGCTGTAAATATTTGGACAGCGCTGCTTCTCTTGCCTGGGGAAAGGACAATCCATGCTTCAGTAATTCTTTTAAGGACTGCTGGAAGGGTGCCGGTTCTGCCAGGAGAATGGAAGCTGCCTGTTTTATCATGGAAATATCGCCGCATTCACTGCCAAAACAAATGCAGTCTGCTCCTAGTGCAGTAAGCAGTGCAATGGCACCTTCTGCAAAATATTCTGCGCTTCCCGTTGCATAACAGACAGGTAGCTCAAACACAGCATCCGCTCCGTTTTGCAAAGCCATCCGGGTGCGGGAATATTTGTCAATAATAGCAGGCGTGCCCCTCTGTACAAAATTTCCACTCATAATTACAATGATATAGTCTGCATGGGTAAGCTGTCTTGCCTGCTCAATATGGTAAGCATGCCCATTATGAAACGGGTTATATTCTGCTACAATTCCTGTGATGATTGGCTTGCTGTTCATGGTGTGTCCTTTCTTTGCAGGCGGCGGTGTGGTGCCGTCCATAGAGTGTCAGAATGTCGCAATCACGTTTCGTATGAAAAAGAGTGACTGTTATAATTATTGTTAGTATATCATGTTTTCTATAGCTTGCCCAGTTGAAATGCCGGATATTTATCTTTAAGACTGGTTTTCTGTCAATGTGCTTTACAGGTATTAATATTTCATGGTACGATACGTTTAAATATCATAAGAAGGATTTGATCCAAACAATGAAAACAATTGAAATTATTCATAAATTATACGAAACAACAACAGCAACCGCATCCGAATTAAAACAATTATTGTCCTGCACCCCGGCAGAACAGGAAGAATTAAGATGTTTAGCTGAAAAAGTAAGACAAACCTATTATGGAAAAGACGTTTACACAAGAGGTTTGATAGAATTTACCAACTATTGCAAAAATAACTGCTACTATTGTGGAATCCGCTGTGGCAACCAGAACGCTGCACGGTATCGTTTGAAAAAAGAAGAAATAGCAGCCTGCTGTAAAGAGGGGTATGCATTAGGATTTCGCACCTTTGTATTGCAAGGCGGAGAAGATGCTTATTATACCAGAGAATATATAGCAGAAATCGTGGAGGAGATAAAAACTGCGCATCCAGACTGTGCAGTCACCTTATCCATAGGAGAACATTCCTATGAAGATTATAAATGCTGGAGAGAAGCAGGAGCGGACCGTTATCTCTTGCGCCACGAGACCGCAGATGACACTCACTACAGACAACTGCATCCTGAGAGTATGAGCCTTACGAATCGAAAACAGTGTTTATTCTGGCTGAAAGAATTAGGATATCAGGTGGGGAGTGGCTTTATGGTAGGTTCTCCGGGGCAGACGTCAGACTGTCTGGTGGCAGATTTACAGTTTCTGAACGAATTAGAGCCACATATGATTGGAATTGGTCCATTTATTTCTCATAAGGACACACCTTTCAAAGAAGAAACTTCCGGAACATTAGAGCAAACGCTGCTGCTAATCAGCATTTTGCGCCTTATGTTTCCTTATGCATTGATACCTGCAACAACAGCATTGGGAACCATAGCACCGGACGGGCGGGAAAGGGGAATACTGGCAGGAGCCAATGTGGTGATGCCGAATTTGTCGCCTGTATCTGTAAGAAAGCAATACATGCTATATGATAATAAAATCTGTACGGGAGAGGAGGCGGCGGAATGCCGTGGATGCCTTGCGAATAGAATGAAAAACATAGGCTGCCAGATTGTAACAGATAGAGGTGACTGCTACAAAAAATGATTGATTTATGGGCTTATTTATAGTATATTTGCTTATAGACATGAAGAAAATACCAATCTTTTTTTCATATAAAAATAAACGCTGCTATGTACAGATAAGCCGGTAATGGAATTTTTTTATACAGCAGGCAGTAAGTATGGAGGTTCGTATGCAGAATACAGTAACAGTTGTAGTGGATGCGATGGGAGGCGATAATGCACCAGGAGAGATTGTAAAAGGAGCGATTGACGCCGTAAACCAGAGAGAGGAAATCAAAGTCATCCTTGTGGGGATGGAAGACCGGATTCGTGAAGAACTTAAGAAATATACATACAAGGAAGAACAGGTTGAGATAAAACATGCCTCAGAAGTGATTGAAACAGGGGAACCGCCGGTTATGGCAATCCGTTCCAAGAAGGATTCTTCTATTGTAGTAGGAATGAAAATGGTAAAAAATGCAGAAGCCGATGCGTTTGTGTCAGCAGGCAGTACAGGTGCAATTTTAGTAGGTGGACAGCTTTTGGTAGGAAGAATCAAGGGCGTAGAAAGACCGCCATTAGCACCACTCATTCCAACATCAAACGGAGTATCGTTGTTAATTGACTGTGGAGCCAATGTAGATGCCCGTTCCTCCCATCTTGTACAGTTCGCAAAGATGGGTTCCCTTTATATGGAACATGTAGTGGGAATCAAAAATCCTAAAGTAGCCATTGTCAATATTGGTGCAGAAGAAGAAAAAGGAAACATGCTCGTAAAAGAAACCTATCCTTTATTAAAAGCATGTCCGGATATTAATTTTGTAGGAAGTATAGAAGCAAGAGACATTCCAAACGGAGATGCGGATGTAATTGTTTGTGAAGCATTTGTAGGAAATGTTATTCTTAAGCTCTATGAAGGTGTTGGCTCCATGTTAAAGAGCAAGATTAAAGAAAGTCTGTTAAGCAATCTTCGTTCAAAACTTGGTGCAGTATTCATTATGCCTTCATTGAAAAAGACGCTGAAATCCTTTGATGCCTCCCAGTATGGTGGTGCACCATTATTAGGTTTAAATGGACTGGTGGTAAAGACACATGGTAGCTCAAAAGCATTAGAAGTAACGAACTCCATTATACAGTGCATCAGCTTTAAAGAGCAGCAAATTAATGAAAAGATAAAAGAGCGTTTATAAAAAATAAGATGTTAATTACCAAGGAAGGAGTTCATCATGGAATTTGAGGCACTAAAAAGAGTCATCGCAGATGTTCTGAATGTAGATGCAGAAGAGATTACAATGGAAACAACCTTTGTAGACGATCTCGGCGCAGATTCCCTAGACATCTTTCAGATAGTAATGGGAATTGAAGAAGAATTCAATATCGAAATCACCAACGAAGATGCTGAGCGAATCGCCTCTGTAGGCGACGCTGTAGAACAAATTCGAAAATCCTGCAACCAGTAGTCAGGTGCAACGATTGTAGGTATTTGTGTAACGCCAAAAAGGTAGTGAATTGTTTGTGACAGATAGACTATGTAGTAAGCAGCTATTTGCACAAACAATTCTGACAATTTGCGGATGGTCTTCACTTTCGCAAATGATTAAATATAAAAAGTAAAGAAAGGAGTACCTATGAAAGAATCCAAAATACAAGAACTAGAGCAAATCATCGGCTACCGGTTCCAAGACAAAGAACTACTAACCCTGGCAATGACGCATAGTTCCTATGCCAATGAACATCGCATGCGCTATAAGCACAACGAGCGATTAGAATTCTTAGGAGATGCCGTACTAGAGTTAGTATCAAGCGAATTTCTTTATAACAGAGATGAAAAAATGCCGGAGGGAGATATGACAAAGCTGCGGGCGAGTCTGGTTTGTGAGCCAACGCTGGCATTTTGTACAAAAGAAATCAATTTAGGCAAATTTTTGTTGCTGGGTAAAGGCGAAGATTTGACAGGGGGAAGAGAACGGGATTCTATTCTCTCCGACGCGTTAGAAGCATTAATAGGGGCAATATATCTTGACGGTGGTTTTGCTAATGCAAAAGAGTTTATACTCAAGTTTATTTTATCAGACATGGAGCATAAGAAGCTCTTTTATGATAGCAAGACTATTTTACAGGAAATGGTGCAGGGAGAATATAAGGAACCGTTGTCCTATGAGCTGATTGGAGAAGAAGGACCAGACCATGATAAGAAATTCATTGTCACAGCCAAAATCGGAGATGATGTAATTACAACCGGTTCTGGCAGGACAAAGAAGGCGGCAGAACAGGCAGCAGCTTATGCCGCAATCATTAAGCTGAAAAACAAGTAACAGAGAGGTTAGGACATATGTATTTAAAAGCGTTAGAAATACATGGATTCAAATCTTTTGCCAATAAGATTACGTTTCAGTTTCACAATGGAATAACCGGAATTGTAGGGCCAAATGGAAGTGGCAAAAGTAACGTAGGCGATGCGGTTAGGTGGGTGCTGGGTGAACAGAGTGCAAAACAGCTACGTGGTTCTAATATGCAGGATATTATTTTCGCAGGAACACAGAATCGTAAGCCAATGGGATATGCCTATGTCGCGATTACGCTGGACAATGCAGACCATAAGCTTCCTGTGGATTATGAAGAAGTAACGGTAGCAAGGCGAGTGTACCGTTCCGGTGAGAGTGAATATTTGATAAATGGAACGACTTGTCGTTTGAAGGATGTTCATGAGCTGTTTTTTGATACCGGTATTGGTAAGGAAGGCTACTCTATTATCGGACAGGGGCAGATTGATAAGATTTTGTCCGGTAAGCCGGAAGAACGCCGGGAGCTGTTTGATGAAGCAGCAGGAATTGTAAAATTCAAATACCGCAAGCAGACAGCACAGCGAAAATTAGATGACGAAAAGCAGAATTTAGTCCGTATTACTGATATTTTAACAGAGTTAGAAAAGCAGATTGGTCCGTTAGAGAGACAGTCAAAGGCGGCGAAAGAATATGTAAAACTCTTTGGTGAGTTGAAGATACAGGATGCCAATCTCTTCCTGTTAGAGATGGAACGAATCAAACAGGAAGTGCAGGAACTGACTGAGAAAATCAGCATTGCAGAGCATGACTTAGAGGATGCCGGACAGGAATATGAGCGTGCAAAGATTGCGTATGATGAGACAAATACACAGTTAGATGCATGTATGGCGCGGATTGATGAAATCAGCAGAAACATGAATGAAGCAGAAGTTCATTGTGGAAAGTTAGAAGGTCAGATACGTGTTTTGCAGGAACAGATACATTCTGTTGAAATGAGCGAGGAACACTATAAGAACCGCGAAGCAGAAATCAAAGCATCCATTGAGGAGAGAAATCGTCAAAAGGCAACCTTAGCTGAGGAAAAGCAGTCCATTCAGGAAAAGGTCAACGGTGCTTCAGAAGTGCGTGGTGAGTTAAACAGCAGACTGAAAGCATTGCAGGAAGAAAAAGAATCGTTAAACAATCAGATTGAACAGGGAAAAAATACAATCATTGCTTCCTTGAACGATGCTGCTTCTGAAAAATCAAAGCTCAGCCGCTATGATACCATCTTAGAGCAGAACCAGATTCGACGTGCAGAGTTGAACCAGAAGCTGTTGTCAGCGAAAAGTGAAGAAGCAGAGCAGGACGCCATTATCGAAAAATTAAGCAAGAACTTAGAAGAAACGATAAGTGTGATTGATGGCGTGGAAGTGCAGATTCATGAAAAAGAAGAAAAAGGAAATGAACTTCGCAGAAAAATGGAGGAATGCTCAAAGCAGACGGCCGCCCTCAGTGAGGCTTATCACAGAGACAAGTCAAAATTGGATTCTCTTGTGAACCTGACTGAGCGATATGATGGCTATGGTAACAGCATTCGTCGTGTCATGGAGCAAAAGGACAAACATCCGGGTATTATTGGTGTAGTAGCTGATATTATCAAGACAGATAAACAATACGAAACAGCAATTGAGACTGCCCTTGGTGGAAGCATTCAGAATATTGTCACAGAAGATGAAAATACAGCAAAGCAGATGATTGCCTTTTTGAAGCAGAATAAGGCAGGACGTGCAACATTTCTCCCGCTGACCAGTATTCGAGGGTCACAAACCTTTCAGCGTCAGGAGGTGCTGAAGGAGCAGGGCGTTATCGGACTGGCAGACTCTCTGGTACAGACAGAGGAAGCCTATCGTGCAGTGGCAGTGAACCTGTTAGGTCGTACTGTGGTAGCAGATACCATTGACAATGCCATTGCGTTAGCCAGAAAATATAAGTATTCCCTTAGAATTGTAACGTTAGAAGGTGAATCCTTAAGTCCGGGTGGTTCCATGACAGGTGGTTCGTTCAAGAATAACAGCAATCTGTTAGGACGCCGCAGGGAGATTGAAGAATTAGAGACTGCTGTAAAAAATCACGCTGCATCCCATGCAGAGTGGAAGAAGCAGGGACAGGAGTGCACAGAGCAGTTAGCAGGTATTTCCAAGGAATTAGAAGTGCTCAAAAAAGAGTTGCAGCAGAAGCAGATTGCAAAATCTACAGCAGAAGTGCAGATTAAGCAGGCAAATGCCAGAAAAGAAGACAGCATTAACGGAACATCAGACCTTCGCCGTGAAGTATTCCAGATTGAAAATCAGGTGCAGCAGATAAAAGCAGAGAAAAGTGAGATTCTTATGCAGATTCAGGCCGCTGAGGAAAATCGGAGTACCACAGAAGAAAAAATAACAGCTTCCAGAGAAACATTAGAGCAGGTGTCACAGCAAATCGAATCACTTACAAAAGAGGCAGCAGAATCTGAATTGTCTTTCTCAGAAAGCCAGCAGAAAATACAATTTATTCGAGAAAACGAAAAACGTATCGAAGCGGAAATCAGGCAGTTTGAGCAGGAATTAGAAAAGCTTGCAGATAACCGTGTCAACCAGAAAGATGAGATCTGTAAAAAAGAAGAAGAAATTCAGGTGATTACGGGTCAGATTGCAGAGGGCAGACAACGTGCTGCTGCTTTACGGGAAGAAAGCGAGCAGGCAGGCAAGGATAAGGAAGTTATTGTAGCAAAGCAGAAAGAATATGTTTCATTGCGTGAACAGATGAATGAGAAGACAGCCGGATTAGACAAAGAGCTGTACCGGTTAAGAAGTCGTAAAGAAAAATCGGAGGAAGAATCCGACCGCAAGATTAATTATATGTGGGAGTCTTACGAGCTGACCTACAGTACAGCAGAGGAGCTTAGAAGCGATGCATTTACCGATAGTACTGTACTGAAAACGCAGATTGGTGAGTTAAAGGCTGCCATTAAGAAATTAGGCAATGTGAATCCGGATTCCATCGAGGAGTATCAGGAAGTCAGTGAGCGTTATGAATTCTTAAAGGCACAGCATGAAGATCTGGTGGAGTCGGAAAAGGCATTAGCAGAGATTATTGCCGAACTGGACAGTGGAATGCGTAAGCAGTTTGAAGAAAAATTCTTAGAAATCAAAGTGGAATTTGACAAGACCTTCAAAGCACTGTTTGGCGGTGGTCAGGGTACCTTGGAATTATCGGATTCAGAGGATATCTTAGAGGCAGGCATCCGCATTATTGCCCAGCCGCCAGGCAAAAAGTTACAGAATATGATGCAGCTTTCCGGTGGTGAAAAAGCATTGACAGCCATAGCGTTATTATTTGCCATCCAGAATTTAAAGCCGTCACCATTCTGTCTCTTAGATGAGATAGAGGCGGCGTTAGATGAAGCCAACGTAGATAAATTTGCAAAATATTTGCATAAATTGACAAAACATACGCAGTTTATTATTATAACACATAGACGAGGTACAATGGCTGTGACAGACCGCCTGTATGGTATTACGATGCAGGAAAAAGGTATTTCCACCCTTGTATCAGTAAACTTAATTGAAGATGAATTGGATGCGTAAATCCAAAAAGCCGTCAAAACGGCAGAATGAGAGGAAAAAATGGGATTTTTCAAGCGTTTAGCAGAGGGACTTACCAAAACAAGAAATAATATCGTTGCAGGAGTAGAGTCCATTTTTACCGGTTTTTCAGAAATTGATGATGATTTTTACGAAGAACTGGAAGAAATTCTTGTCATGGGAGACATTGGTATCCATGCCACAGAACGAATTATTGAAGACTTAAAAGCAAAAGTGAAAGCACAGCACATAAAAAAACCGGCAGATTGTAAGGAACTTCTTATCAACAGCATCAAAGAACAGATGCGTGTAGAATCAACTGATTATGAATTTGAGAAACGCCAGTCTGTAGTGTTAATTGTAGGTGTAAATGGTGTGGGAAAAACTACCACAGTAGGTAAGCTTGCCGGAAAATATAAGGCAGAGGGAAAGAAAGTGGTATTGGCAGCTGCTGATACGTTCCGTGCTGCGGCTGGTGAACAGTTGTCAGAGTGGGCGAATCGTGCCGGTGTAGATATGATTGGCGGGCAGGAAGGCGCAGACCCTGCAGCTGTTGTGTATGATGCTTTACAGTCTGCCAAAGCGCGTAAAGCAGATATTCTTTTATGTGATACGGCAGGAAGACTTCACAATAAAAAAAATCTAATGGAGGAACTACGGAAAATCAACCGTATTATAGATAAGGAATTTCCGGAAGCATACAGAGAAACATTAGTTGTATTAGATGGAGCAACCGGACAAAATGCATTAGAACAGGCAAGACAGTTTCAGGAAGTAACCAACCTTACAGGTATTGTGCTGACTAAAATGGACGGCACAGCTAAAGGTGGTATTGCAGTAGCAATTCAGTCGGAATTGTCAATTCCGGTAAAATACATTGGTGTTGGAGAATCCATTGATGATTTGGAAAAATTTAATTCCGACCAGTTTGTAGATGCATTGTTTAATTACGATAAAGACGAAGAAGACAGTGAGCAAGAGTAAGTATTCAGAACAGGAATAGACAGAAAGGTGTAAAAATATGTTGACATTAGAGAAATTTGAGGAAGCTTCTGAGGTTGTACGGAGAGTAACATTAGAGACAAAATTAGTATATAGTGATTACTTTAGCCAGAAGACAGGGAATAAAGTATATTTAAAACCGGAAAATATGCAGTTTACCGGTGCATACAAGGTAAGGGGTGCTTACTATAAGATTAGCACTTTAACAGAGGAAGAACGCGGCAAGGGACTGATTACCGCTTCAGCAGGTAACCATGCCCAGGGTGTTGCCTATGCAGCAAAATGCTATGGTGCAAAGGCTGTAATTGTTATGCCAACAACGACACCTCTTATGAAGGTAAACCGTACAAAGAGCTATGGTGCAGAAGTCGTATTATATGGTGATGTATATGATGAAGCTTGTCAGCATGCATACGAATTAGCAGAGAAGCATGGTTATACCTTTATCCATCCATTTGATGATCTGACAGTGGCTACCGGTCAGGGAACCATTGCTATGGAAATATTTAAAGAACTGCCATTGGTAGATTATATCCTTGTACCAATCGGCGGTGGTGGACTTGCAACGGGGGTATCTACACTTGCTAAGCTTTTGAACCCAAAAATAAAAGTAATCGGTGTGGAGCCGGCTGGTGCAAATTGTATGCAGGAATCCATCAAGGAAGGAAAAGTAGTAACACTTCCAACAGTCAATACGATTGCAGACGGTACGGCGGTTAAGACACCGGGAAGCAACATTTTCCCATATATTCAGAAGAATTTGGATGAAATTATTACAGTACCGGACGAGGATTTGATTGTAACCTTTTTAGATATGGTCGAAAATCATAAGATGATAGTAGAGAATTCTGGTCTTCTTACGGTGGCTGCTTTAAAGCAGTTAAATGTGAAGGATAAAAAGGTAGTTTCTATCTTAAGTGGTGGAAATATGGATGTCATTACCATGTCCTCTATTGTACAGCATGGTTTGATTGCCAGAGACCGTATCTTTACCGTATCCGTACTGTTGCCGGATAAGCCGGGCGAGTTGAGCAGAGTATCCGGTGTTCTTGCAGAACAGCAGGGAAATGTAATTAAATTGGAACATAATCAGTTTGTGGCGACTAACCGAAATGCACAGGTAGAATTACGCATTACGATAGAGGCATTTGGTACAGAACATAAGAATGAAATTATCCGTGCATTAGAGGAACATGGATATCGTCCAAGAGTGGTACAGCCGAATTTATAAAAATAAACAGTATTGACACTATTAGTTCCGCTGCGCTACGAAAAGTAGCTTACTGATTTTATTGCCGCTAAAGCGGCGGAATGGAGAATTGCATGAAAAAAAATAAATGGAACGCAACGCAAGGATTGCTACAGCCTCTCGGAGTGTCGATATTACAGGACAGTGTAAATTTTGCAGTCACAATTCCTTGTAGTCGTACAGGTCAGTTGTATTCCTGCGAATTGGTACTGTATAATCAGAAAACAGGAGAAGAAACAGCGCGAATTACGATGCAGAAGGAATGGTGCTTTGGAAATATAGGTGCTGTCAGATTGGAAAATTTTGATAGTAAAGAATTTGACTATAATTATTGCATTGACGGAAAAATCGTTCAGGATCCGTATGCCTGGCAGATTATTGGAAGGGAAAAATGGGGACAAGAGGAAAATCCGAATATCAGATGCCGTATTCCACAGGTGGGAATGCAGGCAGAAACGCCCTTGGTTATTCCGTTTTCAGAATCCTTTTTTTATAAGATTCACATTCGGGGCTTCACGATGCATCGTTCCTCAAAAGTGAAACATAAAGGGACATTTCTTGGTGTAATTGATAAAATACCATATCTCAAGGAATTGGGTGTGAAACAGTTAGAAATTATGCCGATGTATGAGTTTGCAGAAAGGGTGTCGGTGTATCAAAGGTTTACACCTTATCAGGACCCTAATTTAAACGTGAACAAACCGGAAAGCAAAATCAATTATTGGGGATTTGGAAAAGGAAATTATTTTGCACCAAAGGCATCCTATGCGGTGAAAAATCCTGTTACAGAGTGTAAAGAAATGATACATGCGCTGCATCAGGCAGGGATAGAAGTCATTATGGAAATGAATTTTGATAAATCCTGTGGACAGTCCATGATGATTGATTGTATAAAATACTGGGTACGTGAGTATCATATAGATGGTTTTCGTTTTTATGGGGATAATGTACCAATGACAGCACTTGCTACAGACCCATTTTTAGGAAACACAAAGCTGATTGCAGAAAATATTCAGGAAAATGAGATTTATCAGGAAGCACAACAGAGCTTTTGTCATGTGGCATCTTCTAATAATGAGTTTCTAATACATGCACGATGCTTTTTAAAAGGAGACGCAGGACATACAGGTGGTTTTGCCCATACCAGCAGACAAGCACCGGGGAAAATTGCGAATGTGCATTATTTTGCCAATCATGATGGTTTTACCTTGCAGGATGTATTGACCTATAACCGCAAACACAACGAAGCCAACAAAGAGGGCAATCGTGATGGCGGAATGTATGAATTTAGTTGGAATTGTGGTACAGAAGGACCGAGCAGAAAAAAAGCGGTAAAGGAATTGCGTGAAAAATTATATAGAAATGCGTTAGTTATGTTATTTACTGCACAGGGAACGCCCCTTCTTGTAAGTGGAGATGAATTTGGTGCTACGAAAAAAGGAAATAATAATTCCTACTGTCAGGATAATGAAATAAACTGGTTAGACTGGAGTCTGGCAGAAAAAAATAAGAAGCGTATTGAACTGGTGAAAAAGCTTGTACAGTTCCGTTTGCAGACAAATATGTTTCATCCTTCTGAAAGTATTCGGGCAGATGATTATAAGGCATGTGGGTACCCGGATGTTTCTTATCACAGCCAGTTAGCGTGGTCCCATCAGTTTGAGCCGGAGAGCCGGATTCTGGGAATTCTTTACTGCAATCGTTACAGCAAAGATGACGATAATGGTTTTTTCTACAGTGCATTTAATATGCATTGGGAACCACAGACATTTGCATTGCCGAATTTACCAAAAGGATTACGTTGGAGAATGGTTGTAGATACCAGTTTAGGTGACAGTGTGGAGGATATTTTTCTGGACGGAGAAGAATTGCTGCCGGGACAGAAAGAAGTGGAAGTGAGTCCGCGAAGTATCCTTATGCTCTCGGCACATTCAGAATAAAAACGAGATAAAATAATTAATAGGAGGTCATAAATCAAATGAAGGCATGGTCTCATTTTTGTACCATTACAAAGCATAAACTATTGGTAGCCAGGTATTGTTTTCGTATTGGATTATATAAGCAGGGAATTCTGCATGACATGTCTAAGTATTCCCCTACTGAATTTTTACAGGGATGTCGGTATTATCAGGGAAACAGAAGTCCAAATAATGCCGAAAGGGAGGCAACGGGTGTGTCATTGTCCTGGTTACATCATAAGGGCAGAAACCGCCATCATTATGAATACTGGATTGATTATGGTACAGGAGTGGAAAAAGGCATGCAGGGAATGCGCATGCCAAATCGCTATGTAGCGGAAATGATTTGTGACCGAATTGCGGCATCGAAAATATATAACAAAGATAAGTATACAGATGCGTGCCCGTTAGCATATTATGAAAATGGGAAGCAATATGCAATTCTTCACCCGGAAACAAGAGAACAGCTGGAAAAAATATTGAAAATGCTGGCAGAAGAAGGGGAAGAAAAGGCACTTTCTTATGTGAAAGAAGAACTTGTGCGAAAAAAGTAAAATTATGTCTGGTAATATGATAGAAAACTGTGTATAATAGAGCTGTTAGTGTAAAAAAAGAAGGAGGATTTCTAGTATGTATTGTAGAAATTGTGGTACAGAGATTACGAATAATGATGCTGTGATCTGTGTAAGTTGTGGCACAAAAGTAGGTATGGGAACAAATTACTGTGGTAACTGTGGTAAGCAGATTATGCCAAACAGCGAAGTATGTCTTAGCTGTGGTAGCTCCACAAAGCAGAAGGCACCAGCGGTAGGAGCAAAGTCCAAAATTGTAGCAGGTTTACTTGGTATTTTCTTAGGTGCTTTTGGTGTACATAACTTCTATTTAGGTTATACACAGAAGGCTGTGATTCAGTTAGTAGGTACAATCGTTGGATTTATATTAAGCTGTATCGTTATTGGTGTTTTTGTTGTGTCTGGTATTGCAATCTGGGGATTGATTGAAGGTATCATGATTCTTTGTGGTAAGATTGATACAGATGGACAGGGTAATCCGATAGGAGATTAATCCGAAGCAAATAGTTATTGTTGAAAGTCTCGGGAAGCCGTTTTTTATAGGTTTCCGAGACTTTGTTTTTTGTCCTGTGCTCTCAGAAAAATATTCTGCGTGAATGGTATAGTTATTTGCAAAACGATGTACTAGTATATAAATATGATGTGTATGAGGGAGAAACGTATGTATCAGTTAGAAACGGAAACAGCCCATATTAATTATGAAATAAAAAGAAGTAAGCGTAAAACCATGGAATTGTCTGTGTATCCGGATGGCAAGGTGGTAGTCAAAGCACCAGAACGCATGCCTCTTTATAAAATACAAGAATTTGTGACACAAAAGTCGGATTGGATCGCAGACAAAGTTTCTATGATATCGGAACGACAAAGCAAGCATCCTGACAGGGTGTATGAAGAAGGAACCCACATCCCGTTCCTTGGAAAAATGTATCCGCTACACTTGGTGTTGCATGAGGAAGAAAATGCATGGATACAATTGGAGGAAAACTCGTTAGAAGTGCATACTCCTTCTACAGATCAGACGGTGATTCAATATTTGTTGGTGTATTGGTATAAGGAAAATGCCAGAAAATTGATAAAAAGCAGGGTGAAGCATTACTGTCAGTTGTTAGGGGAAAAAGTAGAAGCTGTACGCGTTAAAGATCAGAAAACAAGATTCGGCAGTTGTAGCAGCAAACGCAATCTGAATTTTAACTGGCGTCTTGTGATGGCTCCGAAAGAAGTGCTGGATTATGTAGTGGTACATGAAATGTGTCATTTGAAATATATGAATCATTCGAAGGAATACTGGGCATATGTGGAAAGCATTATGCCAAATTATAAAGAATACGATAATTGGTTGAAAGAGAATGGAAATTATCTGAAGGTGTAATGAAGATTATACTAGTACATCATCCATGAAATAACTGGTATATTCACTTGCTCATTTTCTTGTGTGAATATACCGGTTATTTCATGGACAATGTACTAGTTACAGGATAGAAAGCAGAAGATTTACTGTGGATAGATAAGATGTTCTTCTGTAATAGTATTTAATACATCATCTAAAAATTTTTTTGCAAGATAGTTTGCCATTGGCAGGTTCATATCTAAATAGTTGCCACAGTCTTTGGCGCTTGCACCAGGCACATCGCCTTTAAAATCCCGAATAAAGAGAAACATATCTGTAAGCAGAGGAATGATATCTTTTGATTCATAATCACCTGCTAACAAAAGATAAAAGCCGGTACGGCATCCCATTGGACCAAAGTAAATAGTTTTATTGCCGTATTCTGCATGATTTCTAAGATAAGTAGCGGCGAGATGCTCGATTGTGTGCATTTCTGCCGTATTCATTACCGGTTCTTCGTTTGGTTTCGTCATACGAATGTCAAAGGTTGTAATGGTTTCTGCACCGACAGTATCTTTTCGTGAAACATAAACACCTTTTAATAATTTAATATGATCGATTGTAAAACTAGCTATTTTTTCCATATTTTCCTCTCTTTCTGCCAAGTGAACGGCTTGTTAGGCAGACAGAACTGTTATCATTCTTCTGTATGTGTTCTGAACGTCCTATTCACAAAAATTATACGATAGAATTGCATGGTTGGCAAATAAAATAATAATGGAGATTGTTTACAGGCGGAGAAATCCGTCTGTTTTTGCGTTCATTTACAGGTACTAAATTCTTGTCCGCAACATATATATAAGATTAGGGGTAGAAAGGAAAGGGATGAAGGTGAAAAAAATAGAAGAAGTTATTCGCATATTTGCTGTTAGTTTGCGAAAAATTTTACAATCATCAGATATAAAATATGATAAGCTTCAGGAAATTCGATTGCGTCCGGAAAGACCCCTTCTTCTGCATTATAATGGAAAAGAATATTTTCTTACCACTAGTGGGGAGTTGACGGGAAATGCACTTTGCGGGCATATAGTGAGCCGGGAAGAAATTGCAGAGACGTTAGAGTATGTGGGAAAATATTCCCTCTATGCATATGAAGATGAGGTTCGACAGGGATATATCACAATTCAAGGAGGTCATAGAGTGGGACTTGCAGGAAGGACAATAGTGGAAGATGACAGAGTAAAGAATTTGAAATACATATCCTATATGAATGTACGTGTGGCACATCAGATAAAGGGCTGTGCCGATCAGGTACTTCCTTATTTGATGGAAGGAGCATGCCTGTGTCATAGTTTAATTATTTCCCCTCCGGGTTGCGGAAAGACAACATTGCTGAGAGATGTGATACGACAGCTTTCGGATGGTGACAAAAACAGAAGGGGAATGACAGTAGGTGTAGTAGATGAGCGTTCAGAAATTGGTGGTAATTATCTTGGAGTACCACAAAACGATCTGGGGATACGTACCGATGTGATGGATGGTTGTCCGAAAAAAGATGGCATGATGATGCTGATACGAAGTATGTCGCCAGAAGTCGTTGCAGTAGACGAAATTGGTTCTTATGAAGATATGGAAGCCATTGAAACGGTGTTATATTCTGGCTGTAAGCTGATTGCTACGGTACATGGCAGATCTATGGCTGATATTATGGAGAAGCCGTATTTGAAACGCTTGATAACTGAGCGTATTTTTGAGCGATACATTGTGTTGGAGAATCAGGAACGAATTGGGCGTGTCAAGGAGATATATGACAGCTATGGCAGACCGGTGTGTCTGCAGGAAAAAATATGTTAAAGGTAATGGGCTGTCTGCTGGTTGTGTTATCCACCACTGTATTTGGTTTTCTAAAAGGAAAGGAATACAGTGACAGGGTGAAAGAACTGCAATATATGAAGAAATTGATTTTGATGTTAAAGGGAGAGGTGGAATACGCCAGAACACCTCTTTCTGAAGTATTTTTTCATATCAGCAAACGGAGCAGACAACCCTTTTCTCAATTGTTTATGGAAGCTGGGCGTGCTTTGGAGTCGTTAGATGGACAATCCTTTCAGACTATCTGGGATACCCAGATACAGAAAGAATTGAAGAAAACATCCTTATCAGAGAAGGACAGGCAGCAATTATCCGGTTTGGGAGAGCAGATGGGATTTCTGGACAGCAAAACACAAGCGGCAGCGCTTACGTTGTATGTGGAGCAGTTGGATATGGAAATAACAGAAGGATATGCGAATATGGGGAATCAAGTAAAGCTATGCCGGAGCTTAGGGGTAATGAGTGGTCTGTTTTTTGTACTTCTAATGCTGTGAAGGGACAGGAAAGGAGGAATGGTATGAGCGTAAATATTATTTTTAAAATTGCAGCGGTTGGTATACTGGTATCGGTGCTCAGCCAGGTATTGAAGCACAGTGGAAGAGAAGAACAGGCATTTTTAACAAGTCTTGCCGGATTGCTGCTCGTGTTATTCTGGATTGTCCCATATATATATCAGTTATTTGAAAGCATTCAGGATTTATTTATGTTGTAGTATGTTTGAATGAACTATGTAGTAAGCAGCTATTAGCTACAAACAATTCTGACAATTCGCTAGCCAGTTGGCGTTTCGCAATTACCTAACGGAATGAACGATGGAAAGGAGAATGAATTATGGATGTTTTAAAGATAGCCGCAGTAGGGGTGGCAGCAGCACTTCTTGCTATGCAGATGAAATCCATACGAAACGAATATGCAGCTTATATTGCCATTGTAGCAGGGAGTATTTTGATTTATTATACGATGAACAAGCTATCGGTGATTATGGATACGATAAAAACACTGCAAAATTATATAAGCATTCATAATGTGTATATCACTACACTGATAAAGCTTATCGGCATTACATACATTGCGGAATTTTGTTCTGGAATCTGCAAGGACACCGGGCATTCTAATATTGCTTCGCAGATAGAAGTGTTTGGGAAATTATCGGTTCTGGCAGTTAGTATGCCTGTGTTAAATTCCTTACTGTCCATGATAGGAGAGCTTTTTACATGAAGAAAAAAGTGTGCGGTTTACTATGCCTGTGTTTCTTGCTGTTTTTGCCACTCCCGGTGTTGGGGGCGGAGGTGAGTGAGGAGCAGGAACTGTTAGAGGAAATGGATTTTTACGAAATTGAACAGGTGTTAGACCAGTTCTTTGCAGAGGAAAACATAGATTTTGAAATCTTGGTCATGGATTTTATGTCGGGTAACGGCATGGACTTTAAAGAATTTGCTGGTCAGTGTTTATCATTAGCAGCAGATGAAATTAAGCAGAGTCAAAACGAAATAGCCGCCATTTTGATTTTAGCAATCAGTGCAGCTATCTTTTCGGTATTATCAGATGTGTTTGATAAGCACGGAATTGCAGATATTAGTTTTCTTGTGATTTATTTATTATTCTGTATGTTGATTTTGCGTTCCTTTGACCGAATGAACCAGACTGCATGCGATGTGGTGCTGCATGTGTGTGAATTCATGAAAGCATTGCTGCCTTCCTATTTTTTAAGTGTTACGGTGACAGGGGCATCCTCCACAGCATCCATGTTTTATCCATTTATTCTGGGAGTAATTGAAATAGTTGTAATAGGAATGCAACAAATGATTCTCCCTATGATTGAAGTGTATCTGCTACTGGCGATGATGAATTGTGTACAGAAGGAGGAGTTTATTACAAAGCTGGTGGAACTGTTGGAAAGTGGAATTTGCTGGTTATTAAAAACATTTCTGGCAGTGGTATGTGGATTCCAATTGATTCAGGGCATGATAACGCCCATGGTAGATTCCTTTAAGAATACGACGTTTAGCAAGACGGTAAGTGCCATTCCGGGGGTGGGAAATACGGCAGGTGCTGTGGCAGATATGTTTGTAGGTTCGGCGTTGCTGGTGAAAAATGGAATTGGAGTTGCGGCAATGGTTGTTTTAGTGTTTATTTGCGTAACACCACTTATTAAGCTGGGAATATCCACATTTTTGTATAAAGTGATTGCAGCATTTATCCAACCGGTATCGGATAAAAGGATGACAGCATGTGTGGATTCGGCATCAAAAGCTTCGGCATTATTGCTTCGGACATGCGTTATTACCATTGTGTTGTTTATGCTTTCTATCGGTATTGTAGGAATTGCTGTGAAATAGTGGAGGAATTATGAGGGAATATATATTAGAATTTGCCAGAAATATTATTTATTATAGTATGCTCGTTACAGTGATAATGCAGCTGTTACCAGATTCATCGAATAAAAAATATGTAAAACTCTACAGTGGATTAGTATTTATTCTCGTTTTTTTTACACCACTTATGGATTTAGCAGGAAAAGCCCAAGAGATAGATGTTAAGAGCATGTTTGCTTCCTATGACCAGGAGGTACAGGATATGTTAGACAGCGCAGAACTTTATCAGGAGGAACAGAAGGATGAGGTGTTGGCAGAATATTATGGAATCATAGAGACAGATGTTGCCAAGCGGTTAGAGAAGTATGGGATGAAAGTGGAACACGTAATTACAGAAATTGAATTGGACCGTGATGCAGAGGAATATGGAAACATAATTAGTATAATAGTGGAATGCGAGGAAAGCAGTCATCTAAGAAGTGAAACGATTAAAGAAGAATTGGCTTCCACATATGATATACCGGTAGCGCATATCTCGTTTCGATAGGAGGTGCTTTGAATGGGGAACTGGCAAGAGAATGATATCAGGGAAAAACTGAAAAAATTATGTCGTAAGGAGAACCTGTTGGTAGTGGGACTGGTCGGAGCAATTCTGATTGTGATATCGTTGCCAATTGGTTCAAAAAACACAGAGAAGGTAAAAGAAGTGAAAAAAGTAGCGGTGGAAAACCGTGAAGTTTCTGATAAAGAAAGTCTTGAAAGAAAGTTAGAAGAACTATTAGGTCAGGTAGATGGTGTTGGTAAGGTAAAGGTTCTTATTACGTATAAAAGTTCTTCGGAAAAAGTAATTTTGCAGAATATGGAAACAGACACTTCATCAGAAGAAGAAACAGACGGAACCCAGACGAGAAAAAGCAGCGAAAAAAACGTGAGGGAGGAAATGGTGTACGATAAGTCCGACACTGGTGAAACTCCATATGTAGTAAAAGAGATAGAGCCGGAAATAGAGGGTGTACTTGTGGCCGCGGAGGGGGGCGGAAACAGCCAGACAGCAAAAAATATTTCTGAAGCAATTATGGCATTATTTGATATTGAGGCACATAAAATTAAAGTAATGAAGCTGACTGACTCTTAAGCCCACATGTTTCAGCAAAAAGGAGGATATATGAAACGATTACTGAAAAGGAACCAGATAGTGATTACTACACTTGCTGTTATGATTGCCATTGCTGGTTACCTGCATTTTGCAGGAAATGAATTTGATGGAAGCAGCGTACCGGCAGCTTCGGAAGACTCTTTGACGAAAGATGCAATCACTGACATTTCAGAAGAGGATATTGTAGCAGAGAATGACAGTCTTTTCACCCAGGTATCTGAAACGACCAGTGAGGAGACGGAGGCGACATCCGGTATGGCGGAAGAAGCCAAGGAGGATGTTGTTACAGAGGAAATTGAAAGCTATGATTTGGATCTTACTACGGATGATACCACTGCAACAGAACAAACTGCGGAGGCAGAGGATACCCCGGGGGAAGCTGTTTTAACAGGAACGACAGCGGTGACAGATTTCATTGCAGAAGCACGGTTAGAACGGGAACAGGTGCGAGCAAAAAATAAAGAATTACTAAATGAAATTATCAACAATGACCAGATTGATGAAGCACAGAAACAGGATGCTATTGATGACATGTTAGCGCTTACTACAGTTGCAGAAAAAGAAGCAGCAACAGAAATGCTTTTAGAAGCCAAAGGCTTTGATGAAGTGGTAGTAAGCATCACAGATGACAGCGTGGATGTTGTAGTCAACGCTACAAATCTTTCAGATGAAGACAGGGCAAAAATAGAGGATATCATAAAGCGTAAAACAGGAGTCAGTGCAGAAAACATAGTCATTTCCCCAATACATGAGTAAGGCAGATAAGAACGGTGAAAAGCCGTTCTTTTTTGTATACAAGGAAATTACAACAGTCCGTTGCATGACGTAATGTATGAAAAATTGTTAATATTCCTGATAGCACATAACAGAAACTTACAAATAAATTGACTTTTTTGTATAGATTGCTTATACTGTAGATGTTGTATAAAAATGCAGAATATTTTGAAAAATATGGAAACTATTCAGAACTGAACCGGGGTGTACCGTGCAGTATGTGGAAAAACATAGAAATTGCATGTGTAAACTATTGTAAAATGTGAACAGCATGGATTATGAGACTGGTGAATAGAGTTCAAAAGGATAGTAGCGCAACAGGGGAATGAAAATGGATATCAGATTACAGACAGAAAAAGAGATAGAATATAATTTCTATGAAAACATGATTGATGATTTTCCGGAAAATGAATTAAAACCGTTAGATAAGCTTAAGAACCTGTATCAGTCGGGAAATTATGTATGTTATGGTTTATACGATGAAACCAATTGTATCGCATATGCATATTTTTTGAATAATCCTGATGGGAAGATGAAGCTCCTGGATTATTTTGCGGTCAATAAGAATTATCGTGGAAAGGGAATCGGAAGGGAATTTTTAGAAGCGGTTCTGAAGTGGGAAGGTGGACAAACCTATGTTATGGTAGAGGTGGAAAACCCGGAAGCAGCAGAAGATGAAAAAGAACGTGAAATGCGAAAAGGAAGAATTACCTTTTATGAGAAATGCGGCATGCATATGACATCTGTACGCACAGAAGCATTCGAGGTTCCGTATCGTATTATGGGAAATCATTCCGAGGTGGATGAAGAAACATTAAAAAAGGAATATAGGAATCTATATCATACTATGGCAGGACTATCATGTGACAGGAAAGTGAAAGTGCTGTAAAGGGCTTAAATGAGCCATTCACAGTCAATAATTTCACCAAAAATCAAAAAAATTAAAAAAGTTTAAAAAAAAGCTTGCAATTTGTTCAAATATGTAGTATTATAAACAAGTCGAAAGGACATGGCTCGTTGGTCAAGCGGTTAAGACGCCGCCCTCTCACGGCGGAAACAGGGGTTCGATTCCCCTACGAGCTGTTGACTGTTTAAGAACAGCCCAACCCAGAAAATAAGCCACTTGTAAGGAGTTTTGATAATTCCTGCAAGTGGTTTTTTCGTGGTTTTGGAGGTGTTTTTCTACCGGGATTTCTTGTTGTAGAAGATATTTTTGAGGGAAAAAAGTATGATTATTTGTGTTGCTTTAGATGACAACAATGGTATGTTCTTCAATCATCGTAGACAGAGTCAGGATGGCATGCTGCGGGAGCATTTATTGAAGGAATGTGAGGGGAAAACTCTATGGATGAATGCATATTCATCAACGCAGTTTGTATCACCCCTGCCAGAGAATGTCATAGTAGATGAGAATTTTTTAGAGAAAGCCTCAAAAGAGGATTATTGTTTTGTTGAAAATATACTGTTAAAAGAATATGAAGATAAGATAACCCATATTATCGTATTTCGGTGGAACAGAACCTATCCTGGGGACATGTATTTTGATATTCCTTTAGTTGAGGGAAAATGGAATATCCTATCGTCTACAGAGTTTGAAGGTTCTTCACATAAATTAATTACTAAGGAGGTTTTCAAAAATGAAGGGGAAGAAAACAAGCAAAGCATCTATTAAGCTGATGCAAAAGTTAAGGGGAAATGCACTTAAATCTGGCAATTGGTTCATGCCAATATTTATGGCAGCGTTATTATGTTGTACGGCTTGCAGGGCACCTGTTGAAGATGTTAATACAGTTAACAATGGCAATGATAGCGCAGTAGTGGCAGTAAATGAGGAATCCACAGCAGAGGTAGCTACAACAGAACCTACAGCACTACCTACCGATGAGCCTACGGCAATGCCGACAGTAGAGCCAACATCGCAACCACAGTTATCAACAAATGAAACAGTAACATCAGCTGATATTCCGGAAAATACAACAGATACAGCTTATACAGCAATAAATGACAATGTACCGTATTTCACAAATGATGAACTTTCAGCCGAATCCTATGAATATTATAGTGAATTGGATTCTCTTGGTAGATGTGGAGTGGTATATGCCTGCATTGGACAGGATACTATGCCAACGGAGGAGCGGGGTGAAATCGGGCAGGTGAAGCCTTCTGGTTGGCAAACGGTTAAATATGATTGCGTAGATGGTAAGTATTTATACAATAGATGCCACTTAATAGGGTATCAATTAACTGGTGAAAATGCAAATGAGAAGAACCTTATAACTGGTACCAGGGCGATGAATGTAGATGGTATGTTACCATTTGAAAACATGGTAGCGGACTATGTAAAGGAAACAAATAATCATGTCATGTATCGTGTTACTCCTATTTATGAGGGGGATAATCTACTTGCAGATGGCGTACTTATGGAAGCGAAATCTGTAGAAGACAATGGAGAAGGCATTCTGTTTAATGTTTTTATCTATAATGAACAAGAAGGCGTTGTAATTGATTATTCCACCGGAGATAGCGAGCTAAAAGAAGAACCAGAGTCTGCTGAGAAAGTAACACCTACACCAAAGCCCACGGAGAAAACGAATGCAACACCTGAGCCGGAACCAACAGAAAAGGTAACGGAACCATCTACTACAACAACAGATGACGAGAATGAAACGACAATGGTGTGGATATCAGAAACAGGAAGTAAATACCATAACAAGAATAATTGCGGAAGAATGAACCCGGATAAAGCATACCAAATGTCTGAGGAAGATGCAGAAAAACAAGGGTATGAGCCTTGTAAAAAATGTTATTAATCTGTTTACTTTTTGGAATCAGAAGTAAGAGAATGAACTTTCCTAGTATATAAAAACTGATGCACACGAATTTGAAAGGAAGGTGCACTGCGTGCCCAATTCGGCGCGGCAAAGCGTGCAAAGCATAATAACTAGCAGGATTCGCGAGAGCGTGCTTGCACGCTTTGTTCTTTGGGGATTTTACGCAAGCAAATTAACAAGCACCTCATAAGGCACTTTCAAATTGCCGCGTCCAACGCCAAGGTCGATAGTAGGTTTATTAGCCCCGTGGAAATCAGAGCCACCACTGATTTTTAAATCATATTTCCTTGCAAGTTTACGAATCTGGGTTTCTTCGCAGGAAGCGTAGGTAGAGTAAATGGCTTCAATGCCAACAAGTCCTGCCTTCTTGCATTCCACCACTAACTGTTCTAAATCAGCATCGCGCATCCGGTATAAAATAGGATGTGCCAGAATCGGTACACCACCGGCTTCCAAAATAATCTGAATTGCCTGAAACGGTGGTATTTTTTCCCGGGGAACAAAGCAAGGGCCATGGTCACCGATATATTTGTCAAAGGCAGCACGAATGTCTCCTATTTGACCGGTTTCTAACAGGTAGCGACCAAAATGCGCTCTTGTAATGACAGCATCCGGGAAACGCTCATAGAGCGCTTCCATCGTAATTTTCATGCCATGTTCCCGAAGCAGGGCAGCCATTTTTCCATTGCGGGTGTCACGCTCATCTTGAAATGATTTCAACTGCTCTAAAAAATACACATTTTTATAATCAATATTTAACCCCACAATATGGATATCACGTCCGTGATATTCCGTTGAAAATTCGATGCCGGGTATCACTCTGACCGGATAGGATTTCGCAGCTTCTAATGCTTCTTCAATGCCATCCGTGGTATCATGGTCAGTGAGGGCAAACGCTTTCAAGCCTTTTTCGGCAGCATAAGCAACTAATTCCGCCGGTTTCATCGTTCCATCGGAAGCATCCGAGTGAACGTGTAAATCAACATATTCCATATAGACTCCTTTCTGTTTATAAAAAGTTTTAGGTGTTTGCGAAACGCCAATAAGGTAGTGAATTGTCAGAATTGTTTGTACAAATAACTGCTTACTACATAGTCTATATTTGACGCGCTCTCGCTCCCTTCAAACGTAGCGGACACTAAGGCTGTAAAATACACAGCCTAAGTGCCGACGTTTTCAGAGGGTCACATATAGACTATGTAGCAAACAGCTATTTGCACAAACAATTCGTGGACTCCTACGAAAAAGAGGCGGCTACACAGCCGCCTACATATACACATTTAGTTGTCAGCTTCATCCTCAGAAGCAGCAACTGAAACACCCTGACGCTTTCTAACAGAGTCATCACTCTCTAAGTATTCGTCATATGTGGTCATCTTATCAATCAAAGTTCCGTCAGGAATAATTTCCATAATACGGTTCGCTGTAGTCTGAACAAACTGGTGGTCATGACAAGAGAACATGATAACACCAGGGAATTTGATTAAGCCGTTGTTTAATGCAGTGATGGATTCCATATCCAGATGGTTGGTAGGCTCATCAAACAGTAAGATATTCGCACCGGAAATCATCATCTTAGACAAGAGACAACGAACCTTCTCACCACCGGATAATACTCTTACCTTTTTAACACCGTCATCACCGGCAAATAACATTCTACCCAGGAAACCGCGAACATAAGTAACATCCTTTACAGGAGAATACTGGGTCAACCAGTCGGCGATAGTGTAATCACAATCGAACTCGGCAGTGTTGTCTTTTGGGAAATAAGCCTGGGTAGTAGTAACACCCCATTTAAAGGAACCACTGTCTGGCTCCATTTCGCCAGCTAAAATCTTAAATAAAGTAGTCTTTGCAAGTTCATTGCTACCAACCAAAGCAACCTTATCCTCACGACCTAGGATAAAGGAAATGTTATCTAATACCTTAACACCATCGATAGTTTTACATAAGTTTTCAACCACAAGAACATCATTACCGATTTCACGTTCTGGACGGAAATCAATATATGGATATTTACGGCTGGAAGGCTTGATTTCATCTAATTCAATTTTTTCCAAAGCCTTTTTACGGGAAGTAGCCTGCTTTGACTTAGAAGCGTTGGCACTAAAGCGGGAGATAAAGTCCTGTAATTCCTTGATCTTTTCTTCCTTCTTCTTATTTGCTTCCTTCATCTGCTTAATTAATAACTGGCTGGATTCATACCAGAAGTCATAGTTACCGGCGTAAAGCTGAATTTTCGCATAGTCGATATCAGCAATATGTGTACATACTTTATTTAAGAAATAACGATCATGGGAAACCACGATTACTGTATTTTCAAAATTAATTAAGAACTCTTCAAGCCATGCAATCGCGTCCAAATCAAGGTGGTTCGTAGGCTCGTCGAGAAGAAGAATATCCGGATTACCGAACAGTGCCTGTGCTAACAATACCTTCACCTTGTCGTTACCATTTAAGTCAGCCATAAGAGAATAGTGGAATTCCGTTTCAATTCCAAGACCATTTAACAGCATGGCAGCATCAGATTCTGCTTCCCAACCGTTCATGTCTGCGAATTCTCCCTCTAATTCACTGGCACGGATACCATCTTCATCTGTGAAGTCTTCTTTTGCATAAATTGCGTCTTTTTCTTTCATGATGTCGTAAAGACGTTTGTTACCCATGATTACAGTGTCCAAAACGGTAAATGCATCATATTTAAAGTGGTCCTGCTGTAAGAAGGAGAGACGCTGTCCCGGAGTGATGATAACATCACCGCTTGTTGGCTCTAACTGACCGGACAAAATCTTAAGAAATGTAGATTTACCAGCACCGTTTGCACCAATCAGACCGTAGCAGTTACCTTCTGTAAATTTAATATTTACCTCTTCAAATAAAGCCTTTTTGCCGATTCGTAACGTTACATTACTTGTACTTATCATTCAATGCACCTATATCCCAATGAATGTATCAGTGAGAATCCTTTCTATTTCTAAATTAATAATGTGTGAATAAATGCACATAGATATTAATAATTTAATATGGAATGCTGGATTTTGCAAGCATTTTATTGTATACCGGAAAAATAAAATAATATGTTGTAGAATAATGAGGGTTTAATTTTTTATAGTATACAAAGAATGTGCTTTTATCACAGGCACTTTTGTGCTATAATGAGAAACGTTGTGGTAAAGAAAGATTGTAGGATATAGGAGGAAAGAGGAAAAATGAAGAAAGCAGGTAAGTTGGTCTTACTAACAGTTTTGTTAATCATAATCGGTTCTGTAGGTTTGATATCCTACAACTGGGATACCGTTAGTGAGAATCTGAAAATGAGAACGACAGAGGAAATTATGGATCAAGTAGCAAATAATGTGCTGGATTTAGACATGGATGTATCGAAAGTGATTGATACATTAGACAATGAGGAAAAAGAAGAACTGGTAGATTTAATGACTTCCTATGCCACAACTTCCAATGTAAAGAAGTTAGCATCCTATGTAAGCTCCGGTGACATGAATGGAGCAAAAGAATATGTGAAAAATATGGTTCGGGAAGAAGATGTAGAAGAAGTGATGCAATTATATCACGCTCATGAATCCGAGATAAAATCATACATCGGCAACCAGGAGAAGATGGATGAATTGATGCAGAAATACGGGTACTAGAGTAAACAATCAGAAAACAAGGGAGCGAGAGCGCGTCGAATATAGACGATGTAGTAAGCAGCTATTTGCACAAACAATTCTGACAATTTGCGGATGGGTTTCACTTTCGCAAACGCCTATATTACAATTATGATAATATCTAACAGCTGTATTTGCAAGTATTTTTCAGCGGCAAGGCATCTGAATGAGACAATGCGGTGGCATCATCAATTGAATACAACGCAATCTGCCGCAAAATCAAACCAGAAGGTTGTCCTGAATATTTATGATGTACTAGTTTGCTCTCAGTGCATAATATTTGTCACTCTTTTTCTTCACAAAGGATACCGATGACAACTTTACCCGAATCGCCGGCCGAATGGCATCGTGACGACGTCCCACAAAACTGTAGTGAGTACCACTTCCATTGGTATAAATATAAGAAGCATAATAATTATTGATACCCATACTTCGTAACCACCAGCAAGTATTTCCATTTGTAGCATTTTTATATCCATCATGTTTTAATGCATATTGTGTCACCTGCAATGTTCTTGTCTGAGAGGCAGCTTCAAAGTCCGGATAGAATCCATAAACCGGATTTGTTGCTTCTTCTACTGATAACAAAAACACCTTATCGGATGTGTCCCTTCCTCCAGATGTTCCATACACCTTGTTATCCGGTGTTTTTACTTTACTTTTTATTATGGCATTTGCCTGCTTCTTCGTAAATGCGGAATCCAGAAAGTCACCATTCAAAAATGTTCGTATAGAACTTGTCGCCCATGTATATTTTTTGAATGTATCAATTACATTGCGACTTTCCAACCCATACTCTGACAAGAGTAACACCGAGTCATCTGAAACCTCCAGCACTCTCCAAAAAATAGGCTCTGCACCATTATTTAAATCATTGTCCTGCTCGTAGGTTCCAAAATATACATAATCACCCGACCAGCTATCCTTGGTTGTATATTCTGATGCGTTCTTAGGATTGCTGATGGGAACTTTTCGTCCTGTAACAGTAAACATAATACTTGCTGTCCGTTTTGTACCAAATACATCCACCGTAGCTGTAATCTTAGCAGTTCCCGGAGTGTGTCCCGTAACAATTCCCCGATTGCCGGAACGTTTCACAGTAGCGACAGCCGTATTGCTGGATTTATAGGAAATCGAGGTAAATACCCCTTTATTAAGAACAGGATAAATCGTTGCATTCTGCGAGGTTATAATTTTTTCCTTGTCAGACTTCAATGATAGTTTTCCTGCTTTTACTGTTACTTTTGTTACATATGTTGTATTTTTCTTCTGGTCAATTGTAGTGATGGTAGCTTTTCCGCTTGCTTTCGCAATCACAACACCATGTGTAACTTCAGCAACCTTCTCATTGGAAGATGTATACACATATTGTTCTTCCGTTTCCGCTTTTGGCAATTTCAATTTTTCTGTATTACCTGAATAAATAGTCATAGATTTCAGATTCACTATTTCTTCTGCCCCAACTACTTTGCCTTGCAGCATACACAATAACATACACCAACACATAAGAACAACCATGCAATAAATTTTTTTATGTTTTTTCATCTGTGCAAAATCCTTTCTTACAAAAAATCAACCTATTCTAACCGCTTTATTATACTACACTTTCCTCATACACGCATCATATTTTTATATACCAGAGCATGTTTGATAATTGCTTTCTACCGCAAAGTAGGGCGTACAGATTGCAGGAATGAATTTTTAAACACGCTCTAGTACATCGTTCATGAATAACTGGTATATAAAAAAGTGTTGCCACTGTGGATTCTACCACAATATTGGCAACACTTTCCTATTCGATACGCTTATTCGTTGAACTGAAATATCTTTCATCTAGTTTCTATAAAATTTTCGAATATTACTGAATATCTTTAGAGTAAATTTCAGTACCATCTGCATTTACATACTGGATACGTACTGTCTTTACATTAAGCTTATATTCTTTATTGATTTCGTCACGCATATTAGTAAATGTTGATGTCTGAGCGCCAAGAGCCTGGTCAAAATACTCTACAACAGTGTTCTTTGTCTCTTCATCAGAAAGATCAATCTGTTCTTCATAAGTGTAGCACATTACAAGTACATCTTCACCATCAGCCTTAAATTCAATCTTCATACCATCAGTAGCCATAGAATCTACTAATGTTGTAACTTCATCACTCTTAACCCAATCAGCTAAAGTAGTGCTCTTGCTGCAAGCTGTGATTGAAAGTGCCATAATAACTACTAAGCAAATTGCTAAAACTTTTGATAACTTCTTCTTCATTGTATCTTTCTCCTTTCTTGAATAGCGCACTTGTATTAATATATCTGGTTTGTCGATATATGTCAATAGGTCTGTAGTACCATTATCTTACCTTTTTATAACCTAAATCTTCGATTGCCATTATCATATCCGGGCTTTTCACATATACATATTCGTTTTTGTCAAGCCGATAGCAGGAATAACCGGCAACTTTCAAAATTTCATAATCCGACTTTGCATAAAAAACAATCGGGTTTTCCACTGTGGCATCCGGACAATACGGATAAATGGTATAACGGTTCAGATAATACTGATAATAATAGTAAGAACACTGTGTATTTTCCACTACAGCAGGTGCATATATCGACTGAAGTTCAATATTTTTTTCTTCTAATCGCCCAACCAGCTTGTATCCACCGTTTATTTTCTCATAACGACGCTCTTGTTGCGGCATAACATAACACACCGACATACTGATATAATGATATACCAAAAACGCCGTCACCAATCCAATAGGAACAAGAATTCTACCTTTTTTCAAGTATTTCCACATAAGAAACCACACAAGAAATACAAAGAATGCTGCCGCTATAAAGGTTATGATGTTTACTTTCTGACCAAAAATAAAGAAAACATATGGACTTAATCTTGATGATTTATATCCCTGATAATTATGCACATACGGCACAATAAATATAAACCAACACGCCTGTAGAAATACGAGCACCATAGTAGCCGGCTTATAAAACCTTTTAAGTGTTTTCTTAAAATGATAAAAATAAGAAAAGGTTACCATAAGAAGTGGTCCTGTATAAATAGCTATATAACGAAAATAAAACAATATTTTATAAGCTACAGCATCCGTACCATAATCATTCTCAATTGCTTCTGTCAACCCATCCAGCCAATTCAATGACAAACCACCGATGGAAGCCACAATTGCCATTAAGAAAAATACACCTAACACAAAATATTTTTTTTCAAAGTCATATGAATTAGCCGGCAATGCCTTCTTCTTGCGAAATACGCGGAAAATAAGTGCAAGCAGTAAAACTACACCTATCACAGCTACACCTATCGTTGCATATATTGCAGAATTCAACTGTCCTATCATAATACAACACCATGCAAACACTTTTGTTAAGGACACACCGTCAATTTTAATATTGATTCCAGCATTTCGCAGGGAGCCACTGTCATCTGTCAGCCAGATATCCCTCTGTACATATCCAATGTATACCAATACCAGACCAATCAGACAGATTCCCAACGTAAAGCATACCGGCAAAGAAATCAGCCATTTCCGGTATGCAAAATAGTAAGCAATAACCACCACTGCCAAAGCAATCCATAACACCCACGCTCTTGTATGAATTGTAAGACTATAGCCAAGCACAATAATCAGCAGAATTGTAAAAACTGCCTTTTTTTTCTTATTATCTACATTTTCATTCAATTGCAAGAGAAGAATGGTCGCCAGCCATGCTATCAACAAAAACGGATGCTCATTATACAATATGTTTGCTTCTGTATTTAACATATAAGAACAGCCAATTGCCATGATAAGCAACAACCATCTATGTTTCACATAAAAAAAACGACGAAGACAATAGTATGCTAAATATGCCACGCTTCCCTGTAACAAAGCACAAACAACCGCCATACTACGGTAAATAATAAACGGGTCATCTGTCAGATAAAATACTGGTGCAAACAGACTGTAAAATCCCTGTCCATAATAACCGGCTCTTGACACTACAGCAGACCAGTCAAACCCTGCTAATTTTGCGGCACCAGAAACAGTTGCCACTTCGTCAGAAGGCCAAAATCCCATCTGGCTGTTTAAGCATATAATAACTCGTGGGAGCACTGCCACAAGAAAGAGAATCAAATAATTTGTTATCTGTTCCCTCTTATTTTGATATTTCTTCATAATTCGTTCAACCTTATCTCTATTCTACCTCTGTGTTCTCCGATACCGTTTCATTCATGCAACCTTCAATATACGACCAGATTTCTTCCCGACCTTGTTTGGTTACAGCAGAAAATGGTATCATAACAGTTTCCTTTCCTGCTCCTAATCCTTCTCTTATCATCTTCAAATGCTTCTGCACCTGACTTCTCTTGATTTTATCTAACTTTGTGGTAATCACTACCGGCTCATACCCATTATAGCGAATCCATTCGTACATTTCCTTATCATTTGTGGAAGGCTCATGCCTGATATCAATCAGCAAAAACACTGCCTTAAGCTGTTTTGATTTCTGCAAATAGCGTTCAATCATCTTCCCCCATTTTGCCTTGATTTCCATGGATACCTTTGCGTAACCATATCCAGGTAAATCTACAAAATACAGATTTTTATTTACATTATAAAAATTAATTGTCTGGGTTTTTCCCGGCTGGGAGGAGGTTCTCGCCAATGCCTTTCTCTGAATCAGACCATTAATCAGGGATGACTTGCCCACATTCGATTTGCCGGCAAATGCAAATTCAGGAAATTCATTATCCGGAAGTTTACTTGTGATACCACATACTGTCTCTAATTCTACGCTTCTTATAATCATATCTGCTCCTTAAATAATTCATGCCAAACCTGGTCAAACCGTGTCACATACACAATGTCCAGACCGCCCGTTATTTCTTTTGAAATTTCCTCTATATCTTTTCGATTATCAGCCGGTACAAACACCTTTCTAACACCTGCATTTTTGGCAGCCAGTAATTTCTCTTTCAATCCTCCAACAGGAAGCACTCTTCCCCGAAGTGTAATCTCTCCTGTCATGGCAATATCTGCCGGAACAGGCCGACCAACGACAGTAGACAAAACAGCTGTTGCCATGGTAATTCCTGCTGATGGTCCATCTTTTGGTACTGCACCCTCTGGTATATGAATGTGAATATCATGCTTTTTAAAATATTCTGCCGGTATCCCAAGCTCTGCTGATGCAGAATGCAGGTAACTAATACCCGCCATTGCAGATTCTTTCATTACATCACCCAACTGCCCCGTAAGCTGCACTTCGCCCTTACCAGACATGGTGTTTACTTCTATTTCTAAGGTATCTCCACCAACGCTTGTCCACGCCAAACCTCGCACAATACCGATTTCTGCCTGCTCATTTATTTTATCTTTACGATATTTCTCTTTTCCAAGATATTTTTCCATATTGGACGCCGTGACCTTCACATGCTTCTTATCATCCACAAGAATTTCTTTCACACTCTTGCGGCAAATATCTGCAATCCGCCTTTCCAAATTACGCACACCAGCTTCTCTTGTATAACATTCGATTATCTTCTCAATTGCATGATCACTGACGATTAGCTGACCCTCTTTTAATCCATGCTTTTTCCTCTGTTTCGATAGAAGATGTTCCTTCACAATATGCAGTTTTTCATTTTGTGTATAACCGGATACCTCTATAATCTCCATACGATCTATCAGGGGCTTTGGAATTCCCTGTAATGTATTGGCAGTTGCCACAAACATTACTTCAGACAAATCTAACGGCTCCTCTAAATAATGATCACGGAATTTCTTATTTTGCTCAGAATCTAATACTTCTAATAGCGCAGAATATGGATCACCTCTGTGATTTTCTCCCACCTTATCGATTTCATCCAACAGCATTAATGGATTCTTTACACCTGCCTGCTTTAAGCCAGTAGCAATTCTTCCCGGCATCGCACCAATATAGGTCTTGCGATGTCCTCTGATTTCTGCTTCGTCATGCACACCACCAAGGCTGATTCGTATATACTTCTTATCTAATGCCCTTGCAATAGACTTGCCAATGGAGGTTTTTCCTGTTCCCGGTGCACCAACCAGACACAAAATCGGGCTATTTCCCTTTCCTGCCAACTTGCGGACTGCCAAATACTCCAATACGCGCTCTTTCACTTCCTTCATGCCATAATGATCCTGCTCTAAGATCTTTTCTGCCTTTTTTAAGTCCTTATTTTCTTTTGTTGTCTTAGACCAAGGCATGGCAAGCATTGTCTCAATATAATTTTGAATCACAGCTGTTTCTGAATGGTTCGCCCCAAACATCTTAAGCCGTTTGATTTCATTTTTAATTTTCTCAACCACGGAATTAGGCATCTTACATTCTGTCAATTGCTCCATATAACGGTCTGCATCAGATATATAGGTATCTTCGCCCAATTCCTTGCGAATGACCTTCATCTGTTCCCTGAGCATATATTCACGCTGGCTTTTATCTACCTGTGTTTTTATTTTTGTCTGTAAATCCTGTTTGTAACGGCTAATCTGAATTTCCTTTGAAAATATAGCAGCCAGTATCTCATATTTTTCTTTTACTGAATCTGCCTCTAATATCATCTGTTTATCAGTATAATACAACGGCAGATTGGAAGCCATCTCGTAAATCTGTGTGTATAGACACTCATTTCTGCCGAGTCTTTTTACCAACTCCTTGCCAAGCTTCGGCTGTGTCAATGCATACTGTTGAAATAATTCCTTAAGAGTCTGTACCAGTGCAGCCTCCTCAATTTCATTTACATTCTCCTCCGGTTCTAAAGCCCTAACAGAACCACAATAATAACCGTCTTTCTCATGAAGCTCCACCAGTTTACCAGCCGCCTCTACTGCTACCATGATACGAAGTGCCTTGTTCGGCAGTCTCAACACTTCTTTGATTTCAGCCAAAACACCAGTCGAGTACAGTGCATCTAAAGACCATTCATTTTCTGAATCCTCTCTTCTCGTAATCAGAAAAAGCTTCTCCTTTGTACGCATGGCTTCTTCCACTGCTTTTGCCGAATATTCCTTGCTAATATCAAAATGTGCTATCATATCCGGCAAAAGAGTTAACCCCCGAAGTGCAACTACCGGATAACATGCAATATCCTTTTCTAACATCCCATTCTCCATTCTTATAATACCAAAACAGGGCACTGCCCGGAAATCTATGCAGCGCCCTTTTATTTTATTCTCTATTCAACTACTGCTTTACGACGAAGTAAATTTGCCTTTTTCTTCGGCGCTTCACTTTCGTCACGACAGGTAATGTGGGCATTCCCTTTACCGTCCACAACATCCTTTGTAATTACACAATGTGTAATCGTTTCATCAGAAGGCACTTCATACATTAAATCCATCATTGCACCTTCCATTACAGAACGCAATCCTCTTGCACCTGTCTTACGTTCTAAGGACTTATCTGCAATGGCTTCAATGGCTTCCTGTTCAAAAGAAAGTTCTACACCATCTAACTCAAACATCTGCTGGTACTGCTTCACAATTGCATTCTTTGGCTCAGTCAGAATTCGCGTCAATGCATCTCTATCCAACTGCTCTAATGATACAATTACTGGCACACGACCAACAAATTCAGGAATCAAACCAAATTTTGTTAAATCCTGTGGTGTTACATTCTTCAATACTTCACCCAGATTTTCTTCTCGTTTCTCTGCAATTTCTGCATTAAAACCAATTGACTTCTGATCCATTCTGGACTCAATAATCTTATCCAATCCTTCAAACGCTCCACCGCAGATAAATAAAATATTAGTTGTATTAATCTGCAATAACTCCTGATGCGGATGTTTTCTTCCACCCTGTGGCGGTACAGAAGCCACTGTACCTTCCAGTATCTTTAACAAAGCCTGTTGTACACCTTCACCAGACACATCTCTGGTAATAGATACATTTTCAGATTTTCTAGTAATTTTATCGATTTCGTCTATATAAATAATACCATACTCTGCTTTTGCTATATCATAATCTGCTGCCTGTATTAACTTGAGCAGAATGTTTTCCACATCTTCGCCGACATAGCCTGCTTCTGTCAAAGCTGTTGCATCTGCAATTGCAAATGGCACATTTAACAGTTTTGCCAATGTCTGTGCTAAATACGTCTTACCGGAACCGGTTGGTCCTAACATTAAGATGTTACTCTTTTGTAATTCCACACCTAAATTCTTCTGTGCAAGTACACGTTTATAATGGTTATATACAGCTACAGAAAGAACCTTCTTTGCTGCCTGCTGTCCAATTACATATTCATCCAGAAATTCATTAATTTCCTTCGGTTTTAATAAATTAATATCTCCAAGATCTCCGCCGAATTCTTCTTCTTCGGCATATTCATCTTCTATCAAATCTACGCAGGTCTCTACACAATCATAACAAATATAGATACCATTTGGGCCTGCAATGAGGCGTCGCACCTGTTCCTGTGTCTTTCCACAAAATGAACATCGCACCTTGTCTTCTAATTTTTTTCCTGCCATGGTTCCCTCCAGTTATTACTAAGGTGGTAAACTATCAATAGTAAACCGCATTAGTAATTTTTACAAGCGTCCAAAAGAAGCTATTACTTCTCTCGGACATCCTGTGATTAAGAAATACGATTCGTAATAACTTTGTCAATTAAACCATAGTTCATAGCTTCTTCTGCGGACATAAAGTTATCTCTTTCTGTGTCTGCTTTGATTACATCTAATGGTTTACCTGTATTTGCAGATAACTCCTGATTCAATCTGTCTCTTGTTTTTAAAATATGCTCTGCTGCAATCTGAATTTCAGTTGCCTGACCCTGCGCACCACCTAATGGCTGGTGAATCATAATCTCTGCATTTGGCAATGCAAAACGTTTCCCCTTTGTTCCGCCTGCCAAAAGAAATGCACCCATACTTGCAGCCATACCAAGACAAATCGTAGAAACATCGCACTTGATATAACGCATTGTATCATAGATAGCCCATCCTGCGGAAACAGAACCACCCGGACTATTAATATACAAATTAATATCCTTTGTTGGATCCTCAGACTCTAAGAATAATAACTGTGCCATAATCAGATTGGCTGACGCGTCATTCACTTCTTCTCCAAGAAAAATGATTCTTTCCTTTAACAAACGAGAAAAAATATCATAGGAGCGTTCTCCTCTGCTCGTCTGTTCGATTACATAAGGTACTAATCCCATACTAACCCTTCCTTTCAATATGTTTTCTTTATGCGAAGCTACCCAGAAACAAAACAGGTTTATTTCTGGGTATGATATATTCTTAAAAATTATTTCTCTACTGCTGCTTCTACAGTCTTTTCGAGAGCTTTCTTAACCTTTAAGTCAGAAACAATACTTTCTTTCTCGTACTCTCCGATTCTGCTTTCTAATTCGTCAGCTTCCATACCATAAGCCTTAGCCATCTCTGCCACTTCTGCCTTGAAATCTTCATCAGAAACTTCAATCTTTTCTGCTTCTGCGATTGCTTCTAATACAAGTCTGCTCTGGATACGGCTCAATGCCTGTGGCTTTAAGTTATCAAGAAATGCTTCTGCTGTCATACCGAATGCCTGGAAATACTGCTGGATAGACAATCCCTGCATCTGCATTCTCTGTGCAAAATCCTGAGCCATACGCTGTACCTGGCTGTCTACCATTGGATCTGGGATATCCATCTGAGCGTTTTCAATTACTGCCTTTAATACAGCATCTTCTTTCTGTGATTTTGCTTCTGCAACTTTCTTTTCTTCTAATTTCTTACGAATTTCTGCCTTGTATTCTGCTACGTTATTTGCTTCATCGGAAGCTTCTTCAACGAACTCATCATCTAATGCAGGAACTTCTTTTACTTTGATTCCTTTGATTGTTACTTTGAACAAAGCAGGCTTACCAGCTAATTCCGGCGCATGGTATTCTTCCGGGAAAGTAACACTTACTTCTACTTCTTCACCGATGTTCTTACCAATTAACTGCTCCTCGAACGTATCAATGAAAGAGTGAGAACCGATTGTTAATTCGTAATCTTCTCCCTTTCCACCTTCGAATGCCACACCATCTGTAAATCCTTCGAAGTCGATTGTTGCTACATCACCATCAGCAACTGCTCTGTCTTCTACAGGAAGCATTCTTGCTAAAGATTCTCTTTCCTTATCGATTTCTGCAGTTACTTCTTCTTCTGTTACATCACAAGCAGGTGCTTCGATTTCAACACCCATGTACTGTCCTAATGTAACTTCCGGCTTAACAGCAACTTCAGCTGTAAAGATAAATGCTTTTCCTTTTTCGCACTGTGTTACATCAATCTTAGGCTGAGATACGATTTCTAAATCACACTCATCTACTGTTTTATCATATGCTGTTGGGATGATATCATTTGCCGCATCTTCAAAGAAAACGCCTGCTCCATACATTTTTTCAATCATCTGTCTTGGCACTTTTCCTTTACGGAATCCCGGAACGCTTAATTTATTCTTGTTTTTCTGATAAGCACGATCAACTGCAGCTTCAAATTCTTCTGCTGCTACTTCGATAGTCAACTTTGCCATGTTCTTTTCTAACTTTTCAACTGTAAAACTCATTTTTAGTTTCCTCCTTAATGCTATCTGTTTCTCTCATTGCATTTTATTACTATATTCCTAATGTACCGATACCGGCCACTGGTATTCTTTGCAGTCATTAAATGAGTATAACACAAAACCTATGAAAAGGCTAGTATTTTTTCATTTTTTCCTTATAGTAAAGAAAAACCCTTACCATGTTTTCTCAAATGCTAAATTCCAGTCAATATTATACAGACTGTTTTCTTCTGCTTTTAATTCCTCATAGATTGCACGTCTTTCTTCTGCACTTTCCTCAGACCAGTATTCATATCCAAGCAAATAACTGTTCATTGCTTCATCCCAGGAAGAATACAATGGTTGCATAATCTGTGCAATTTCTAATGATTTATCCAACGCCTCCTGCTCCGTATAATAGCCGGCATGATAATAGAAGGCTGCCAGAGAAATAGCACGGCTATAGTCCCATGCATCAATAGCATTCTCACCATACTGTTCATAGTATGCATACATATCTGCATAATGCTGTGCTTCTTCTTCCGTTATTTCATAGTTATCTAATAAGAAGTCTTTTCTTCCATCAGCCGCTACATCTTTCATACCCAAGTCATCAAAATCCTTCATGATTTCCTTAAATTCTGTTCTGTGTCCTTCTGTAAGAATCCATTCCATGTTCTCATCTGCTGAGGCTTTGTCTGTCACGGACCAGGAGCTCTCTAACATGGACTGCGTAGCAAGGGCATTTATTTCATTCGCTGCCATACCGCCAAAATACTCAAGATTCCAGTTATTGATTCTGCTCAAAATTGCGTAAGTTCCATTAAACCAACGAATCGTATCTGTCATTTCTGTTGAAAAACTGTTTTCTTCTACCTGTGGTGTTTCCTTAAATGTACTACAAGAAACATCAAAAAGCTTCTGTTTGCTTTCTGTAATATTGTTTGCTACATATGCTAACATATAGTAGGCATAATCAGATTCTCCATAAATAACATATCCCTCACCTGAGGTATCTCCTGAACTCATTTTACAAGTGAATGCAGAAAGGTCGGACACTCCCGGAACCTCCGGTGCCTCCACAGTTTCTTCCTCTGTAATCTGGAATGCCTCATCCATCATATCCTGCAAATCCTGCAAACTGTCAACGCTTCCACTATATTGATTCTTTGGCAACTGTGCTACCACTACTGCATCTCTGCCATTTTCACTTTCTGCACTAATCCATGTTTCTATACCAACATCCTCTGTTGACCAATCTTTATCTAAGTGAATTGACACACTCTCGCTCTCTGCGGTGTATTCCTTCATGCCTGCCAACATTTCTTCCTCTGTTGGCTCCTTGCATCCAGTCACCCCTACTGCCATAAGCATTGTCATAACTCCCGCACACATACCTCGTTTCCACTTAGTATTTTTCATAAAATATGTTCTCCTTTCTGTCCCTAAACCTCTAAAGTATAACCTATCAGACAAGAAAAGACAAACTTTATTGCAATTTTGTATTATTTAACCTCTGCTATCCAACCAAAAAATTCCAGACACTTTTCATAATTCCTTCCCCATGCATACTCATCATGCTGTCCATTATCAAAGACATACTCAATATTTTTTATTCCATTTTCCTGTGCAATTTCGAAAGCAGACTTGGTGGATTGCAACGCAAAATCATATTCTGCTGTATAAAAAAAGATGCGGTTATCTGTCAGCGTCTCTGCTGTCATACTCTTTTTTAAGTAGGATTTCATTTTTGCAGAATCCTGATTATCACAATAGGAAAACATACCCGTATAACCATATATTTCCGGATGACGTATACTGGCACATACAGAGACAATGGCACCATAGGATGCACCAACAATAGCTGTATGTTCTCTATCCGGCAAGGTTCTGTAGTGGGTATCCACATAGTTTTTTAATGTATTTGCATAGAAATCACATACTTCAAACGCCTTACCATTTCCTCCGCCTTCATAGGTATTCAGATACAGATTGTAATCTGCATTTCGAGTGCTGCTTGAGGAATCCACTCCTACCACAATGATTCCCTCTGTCCGATTTTCTTCATATAAAGCATCCAGTCTCTCATCAATCTGCCACTCCTTCTGGTAGGTTGCGGTAGTCGAACTAAACAGATTTTGTCCGTCCAACATATACATAACAGGATACTGCTTTTCACTTTCTGCATAATCTGGCGGCAGATAAATTCGTACCGTTTGCTCCCTATCTAATTCCGGACTATAAAATTCTGTTATTACTTCTATCGTTCCTTTTGCCACTTCCACTGCTTCCGGTTCCTGTGTAGGGGCTGTACTCGCCACCTCCTGAGGAGTTGTGACATTCACTTCATTTTCCACAGCTTTCCCCTTATTGCCATCAGTGCATCCACATAACAATACTGCCATTGTTACCAAACCCAAATAGTGCAAACCTTTTTTCTTCATAATGATATCCCTTACCTTTCCTATTTCAACAAATCCTGTAACTATTCCATACCCTCATAGTTACTCGGTTCTTACTATTTATTATAAGAATCACCTATGAAAAACAACATGCAAAATCCACACAAAAAGTTGCCTTATTATCAATTTCCATATAAAATGAAAAGTGTCTTACGGAAACTACAACTATAAAATTTCTTATTTTACAAAAACATGAAAGAGAAGTGAATACTTATGAAACTCTGCACAAATGAACATCATGGTTATTTTTCACTGGATATGAGCTGTTTATATGGTTGTGAATTTGACAATACCCCATTACTCGGAAAACGTTTTTCACTCACCTACATAGCGACAGGAAGTGGAACTTTCCTATATAATGGTCAGAGATTCTCCTATGATGCTCCTGTTCTTCTCTGCATAAACGAAAAGGAATCCATTGCCATCTCTAACCAGACATCGATGCAAACCATCCTTTTCCACCCCAATATTATCAATACCGCTTTAAATTTTGATACAGTCAGAACCTTTGCGGATTCCCTAAGCGTAACAGAACAACAGGACTGCTTTTATTTGCAACCCTTTGTGAAACGCACAGATAACAACTATGGTATTTTATTTCTTAATGAGGACTTTAAAAACAGAATACAATGGCTTTTTGATAATATTGCATCTCAAATCACTTTGCAGGACAACGATTTTTGGGCATGCAGAAGCCGCAGTTATTTAATAGAACTGTTGTCCTTAGCATATTCTTTAGCAGAAGAAAAATTACTTCTTTTAGAAAACCAGTCACAAAACAAAAATGATGAGATTCTGTGCATCCTTAGCTTTTTAAAAAGTAATATGCACCAGAAAATCACCATTTCTGATTTGACCAGACAATTCCACCTGAATCGGACAGATTTATCAAAACGTTTTTCCGATTACACAGGCGAAACTGTTATTTCTTATTTAAATAAAATGCGAATAGACATGGCAGCCACCATGTTAAGAGATACGAAAATACCCATTCCCGAAATCATGGAACGGGTTGGTTTTCAAGATTACTCCTACTTTTCTAACACCTTCAAAAAGCAGAAGGGTATATCTCCTAGAAATTATCGCAAACAATATTGTTGGATGAAATAGGTAGTACCCCCTGCCTATTTTTCATTATTTACATAATTCATATAACTTACAACCATAAGTGCAATCTTAAAGGTCAATGCATCATCGAAATTACGAATATCTAATCCCGTACTCTTTTGGAGCTTCTCTAAACGATAGACCAAAGTGTTTCTATGAACATACAACTGTCTGGATGTTTCGGATACATTTAAGTTGTTTTCAAAAAACTTGTGAATGGTTGTTACGGTCTCCTCGTCAAAGGTATCCGGCAATTCATCTCCAAATACTTCATGCATAAACATTTCGCAGAGAGAAATCGGTAATTGGTAAATCAATCTTCCAATTCCCAAGGAAGCATAAGATACTACCATTCTTTCCGCATAAAAGATTTTTCCCACATCCAATGCCATCTTCGCTTCCTTATAAGACTTAGATACATCCTTTAACTCATTCACAATGGTTCCATATGACACGCGAACCTGTGTCATCACTTCCGCATTCAACATATCCACAAGTGTAGCGGCAACTGCCTTAACCTCCTCGGGACCATCTGTTGGTTTCAATTCTTTCAACAGGATTACATTTTTCTCATCTACAGCTGTGACATAATCGCCATTCTGATTGGTGTAAAGATTCTTTAACAACTCTATTACACTGTTGTCCTTTTCACTCTTTGTCTCAATCATGTAAACAATACGGCGCGCTTCAATTGGAATATGAAGCTTCTTCGCGCGATTATATATATCCACTAATAACAGATTGTCAAGAATCAGATTCTGAATAAAATTGTTCTTATCAAATCGTTCCTTATAGGCAATCACTAAATTTTGCAACTGGCTTACCGCAATCTTTCCTATCATATAAGTATCATCGCTATCGCCCTTTGCAATCAGAATATACTCCAACTGCTTATCGTCATATATCTTAAAAAAATGATGTCCATGTATCGCCTGGCTGTCTGCCGGAGATTCTATAAAATATGAAACCTCTTCCTTTTGAACTGCCGAACTATCATATGTGGACGCTAATACAGTTGCCTCTAAATCTACCACACACAAATCCACTCGGGTAATACTGCGAAGTTCATCTATGCTTGTCTGTATAATCTGGTTGGAAATCATGCTTCCAGCTCCCTTCTCGTCTAAATTCTTTACTGTATATATTTCTTTATCAGTTTACTTGAATTTTATCTAAGGTGCAAGAAAAAAATATTATTTTTTTGTAATCAGGTAACTGTTCAGGCAGGTCGAAGCATTTACTGCTAAGACCGCAAGAAAATGATACGATAAGCAAAAATCCTATCGCTGAAAGCGATTCTAAATGGATTTTTGCCTCGTAATTATGAAGGTACTGAATAATTACGTAATCAGAAAGAATTCTGCTTGCAGAACTCTCGCGCCGGGCGCAGTCGCTTGCGACATACTAGGAAATTGCATATATCACATTCTATAATAAGCCGTTATAATTTCCTAGTATATTAAAAAGATGCACCCTTTCGGATGCATCTTATGTTCAAACACAATATACTAGTTTGTAATTGTTTTTTCTGTTTCTTTATCAAATACATGAATCTTCTCAACATCAAGAGCAAACTTAACTGTATCTCCTGTTCTTACAGTTGTACGAGGATCTACTCTTGCTGTCATAGAAAACTCAGCTAAATCGAAGTATAAGTAAACTTCAGCACCTAATAACTCGTATACTTTGATAGTAGATTCGATAACTGCTTCCGGTCTAGCTTCGATCATCATCTGTGAATCATATACGTCTTCCGGACGAATACCTAATACAACAGTCTTTCCGTCATATCCGCCATCGCTAAGAGCTTTTGCCTTTGCTGGTGGTAACTTGATTTCGTAACCAGCTACTGATAATGTAGCTTCTTCTCCCTTACACTTGCACTGTGCATCTAAGAAGTTCATCTGTGGAGAACCCATGAATCCAGCAACGAATAAGTTATTTGGCTTCTGGTATAAGTTCTGAGGTGTATCTACCTGCTGAACAACACCATCCTTCATAACTACAATTCTTGTACCAAGTGTCATAGCTTCTGTCTGGTCATGTGTAACGTAGATGATAGTTGTACCTAATTTCTGGTGTAACTTAGCAATCTCAATACGCATCTGTACTCTTAACTTAGCATCCAAGTTAGAAAGAGGCTCATCCATTAAGAATACCTTTGGCTCACGCACGATAGCACGACCCATAGCAACACGCTGTCTCTGACCACCAGATAAAGCCTTTGGTTTACGATCTAATAATTTCTCAAGATCAAGAATCTTAGCAGCTTCTTTTACTAATTTATCAATTTCTTCCTTTGGTACTTTTCTAATCTTAAGACCAAAAGCCATGTTATCATAAACTGTCATATGTGGATACAAAGCGTAGTTCTGGAATACCATCGCGATATCTCTATCCTTTGGTTCAACATCGTTTACTACTCTGTCACCAATCTTTAATTCACCAGAGCTGATATCTTCCAGACCTGCAATCATACGAAGTGTAGTAGACTTACCACATCCAGATGGTCCTACGAAAATGATGAACTCCTTATCTTCAATTTCCAAATTAAAATCCTTAACAGCTTCAAAACCGTTAGGATAAACTTTACAAACATTCTTTAATGATAAACTTGCCATTACTAATTCCTCCTGAAAATAATTTCTTGCCCTTCGACTTCAAACAGTATACCGTACTTTGTTCCGTTACGCTATACCACTATTCCACAAATATTTTCCATATCCCTTGGCAATAATGCTAACCATGTATCATATTGCCGAACTTTTTCATTTTCGATTATACAAGTTGACGAACTTATAAAATTTTTATAATGCAACTATTCATTTTCTTCCTGTAGTGTCTCCTGATACAACGCATACTGGTCTTTACCTCTCTTCTTGGCAAGATACAACGCCTTGTCTGCTGCTTTATATAAGCTTTCATAATCAGCCGCATCCGTTGGTAAGATTGCACCACCAATACTTCCCGACACTTTTGTCTTTACATATTCACCCGGTCGAAGATTATGGAAAAATTCCACCAGTTTGTCACCCTGCATTCTCATAAATTGTTCGTTGTTATCCACATTTTTTAAGAATACAACAAATTCATCCCCACCGATTCTGCCAATAATATCGGTTACACGAAATTCGGAACGAATACCATTTCCTAATTCTTTCAGAACCAAATCGCCAAACGCATGCCCTTTGGTATCGTTAATCATTTTAAAATTATCTACATCCACAATAAACATTGCACAATATTCATCAGGCTCCATTGCATCAATATATTGTTTAATATATTTAACGGTAGCAGCCTTGTTATACGCAGATGTAAGTGCATCAATTTCTGCTAACTGCTTTAACTCATCAGCACGTGCCTCCGCACGACGGTTACCAAGGACGTACAAAAGCGCAACAGCTCCTACAAATATAGCAAATACTGCTATCACATACCACAAGAGAGCATCATAACTCTTATCTACTATGCCGCCAATCTCATATACCTCAGCCTCATTAAATGTCATAAACAAATACATTTCCGTCCCTGCCATTGGCGCATAGGCAAAACATTTTTTTGTTCCGTCTACATCTAATGTCACAATTCCTGTTTTTCCTTTTTCCATTTCATATTGGAGACGTGTGATGGAATTGCTGTCTTTTCCATATAGTTTCATTTGCTCAAAAAGATTTTCTACCTTGTTCGACTCCTCATGCTGGTTCACGCAATATTCTCCAAACACCTGACCATCAATATCCGCAATGTAATAGTAAATCCCATCTTCTGCAAAATGCTTTACCTCTTCCTCAAAAAACGCAGGTTCAATCACGCCGCAAAGCAAACCTTGCACCGTTTCTTCATTCTTAATCGGTACCATCAATACCAATTCTTTTTTTCCATCCATATTGTAATCAACAAAATCTGTGATAATCTGTTCCCCTTCGAAAGCGACTGCCTTGTAGTAAGGACCAATATTCATTGCATCACATCTTCCACTGGCAGTAATGTAACTTCCGGAACTCACCACCACAAAAGCATCCTCCCATTTAACGTCTGACACAATTTTCTGTAAAACCGAACAATTATCTTCTATTAAAATGACTTCTTTATCCGGCAGAAGGGAGGCTGACAATGCCAACAAATCTGCTCTTGATTGAAACGCTGATTCTACCGTCTTTTTACATAATACAATTTTATCCTGTGTCTGGTTCAATTGTTTGCTGTCTACCACAGTGCCAACATGCCCACCTTGATATTTCACAACCAGAACAATCAGACACACCAACACAATACCTAATATGACAACATCTCTGATTTTGAGACCAGATAGACTAACATCCATTGTCTTTTTCTTTTCTTTATTCATATAGCCTCCTTGCACAATCTTTTGGCAAATATGACTACTGCCATTCACAGCAGTCCCAGAGCGCATTTGAACATTTTTTTCAACAAATTAGTACATCGTTTTGTAACTAACGATATCATTCACACAGAATATTTTTTACACGCTCTAACAAACAAGAATGAGAAACAATTTTAACAATCGTTCCTCATTCTTACTTTTACTCTGGCTATTATACACCTTTCTATACAAAAAAGCAAATCTTAGCATCTTGTATCAAAAACATGCATACTCATATTCTGTTTTTGCATAGCATCTATTCTTCCTGTCCCTTTTCTTCCTCTACTTTTGCAAATTCACGACGTATGCGTGGAAATGTAATCGTCACCCGGAACAAGTCTCCATCCAGATAAATTTCAAATACACCACCCTGGGCTTCTGTCAGGTTTTTTGCTATAGAAAGGCCTAACCCACTTCCCTCTGTAGTTCTTGACACATCACCACGAATAAATCGCTCCGTAAGGTCTTTTTCCTGAATGTTCAAAGGATTTTCGGATATATTTTTTACTGACAACACGGCCTTACTCCCCCCAGTTTCTAAGAAAATATCTACATACACCCTTGTGGCTGGCATCGCATACTTAGCAACATTATTAAACAGATTTTCAATGACTCTGTATAACCTTCTGCCATCCGCATGAATGGTAATGCTTTCCGGTGGAAAATTCATAATTAACTGCAAATTGCGTTCTTCGAATTTTTCATCAAATTCAGCAGCCGTCTGCTGGACAATTTCCACGAAATCAAGCGGCATTATTTGCAGAACAATATTTCCTGATGTAATTCTGGATACCTCAACTAAGTCCTCTGTTAAGGATTTTAACCGTTGGGCTTTTTGATCTAATACGTTCACATATTCCCTGATTCGCTCATTTTCCACATCCTCTCGCTTAATCAAACCAATATAATTGATAATTGAAGTAAGCGGCGTTTTGATATCGTGGGATACATTTGTAATCAAATCTGTTTTTAAGCGTTCATTTTTCATATTGGCATCCACCGCACCCTGCAAGCCTTCGCCGATATGGTTCAGATTATCAACCAGCTTACGGTAACTACCTTGTATGTAGGAAGTATCCATTTGATAAGTAATATCGCCATCTGAAATACGTTTTACTGCTTTCTGTATGTTGTGACGGATGTAAGCTTCATACAACAAACATCCCCCAACCAATGCATCTATAACTAGCATAATTACAAGTGCATAAAAACTTTCATCAACAAACGCCATCATAGTCATAAAAATATTAAACAATAGGAATACCACATATCCGGCTAATGTTGTAACAGTCTCATGAATATGGCTGAAACAAAATACTGCTCCTGTCCATAACATTTTTACGATACTGTTCTTCCACAGAACTCCCGCCTTCATTCTTCTTACAAGAGAAGAATAACCAAAGAGGAACAGCAGGTGTAGAATAACAACCATTGTCATATCCATTCCAAGATAAATAAGGTTACTCATATGACTAAGAGACTCCTTGAATACCGCAACGGTAACACACCAGCCAAACAGCGCTAATCCCAACATAATACATATGGCAATTTCGGTAGGAATTTTATCAAACCAGATTACTGTAATTCCTTCTGACTTGGAACGTCCGCACATACTGGTAAACGCAATCAGAAGAATAATAAACACTATCAGACATCCCAACAACACACTTACATAATATTTCATTTGTGGGCGTATCTGGTCATACAGAATTTTTCCTTCACGAAGGGCATCCTGCATTTCATAGTTAGAAATATCTCCTGCCGGAATGGTAATTGCTGCAGCAAAATCATGGTCAAAGATATCTCCCAGATCCATATACCAATCGTACAACTGGTTTGTATCTACATTCAGACTGGTCTCCATTCGAAAATTCTTGCTATTGAAATATATATAATTATAATTATCCTGATTTTCTTTTGCTGTCTTTAACCACTTATCTCCAGCAGTATACAAATCCTCCACAAACGCTCCGGAACCGTTGTTATACAGACATTCATTTTCTACACCTGCAATCATAACACAGACAGAAGCTGATGCCTGATATAGATGTTGCTGATAATTGTCATAAGCATACTTCACGTTTTCTATCATATCGCCAAGTACAAAGAAGGCATTCTGATATTCATAGATAGGAATTTTTTTACAATACTCAAGCAGGCTTTTTCCTTCCTTCGTCCGAAGACCGGATGCCTTTTCATTTAAAATAGAGAAGTTGTATTGTACACTCAAGGTTTCGTCATACTGGCTGTCTTCTGCGAATGGTTTCATACCACCAATAGCTCTTCCATCCGAATCATACAAAATCCAATTATAATTCTCGCCCTCACTCTTTGCTTCTTCCTTAACTTCTTCTAAATATTTCTGACTGAGTCCTTCCGCATTGCTTTCGAGTATAATACGTCTTGCTTCTGCAGGCAGTATAATTTCACCATCTTCCGGAACCAATTCTTCACTTTCATACGAAAATACGATCGTATACGCAGACCAGATTACTTGTGCATTTAACAGTGTCTCCACTTCGTATTCAATAAAATCATATCCATAACTATTCATATTCATGGTATATGACATTCTTCCACTCTCATCCTTTTTGAACATTTCCTCTTGCTGAACCAGGTCACTGAGGGACACAATCTGCCGGTTCACTTCATTCAGATAATATTCCGTATTTTCGTACTTACCTCCATCTATCTGAGCCATACTAATAATACTGTTTCCAGCCTTGTAATACCCGGCATAACAAATACCAAATATACCCAGTAAGCACATAACCTGTAACAGTATTACTGTTGTTTTCCAGAAATATGGATGCTTCATATCCTACCGTCTCCTTTCCGGCTATAACTTTTCGACCTTATAGCCAACTCCCCATACCACTTTTAAATAACGTGGGTCTTTTGGGTTTATCTCAATCTTTTCACGTATATGTCGGATATGAACTGCTACTGTATTATCAGCTCCAATGGCATCCTCATTCCAGATACTCTCATAAATCTGGTTAATGGAGAAGACTTTTCCCTGATGTTTTACAAGAAGAAGCAATATATTGTATTCTATGGGTGTCAGCTTTACTAACTCGCCGTCCACAGTGACTTCCTTCAAATCATCATTGATTTCCAAACCACCTGTAGAAAAAATATTACCATCCTCTGCTTCCTTCATTGTGCCAAGTGCTGTGTATCTTCGTAACTGCGATTTTACTCTTGCCACCAGCTCCAATGGATTGAATGGCTTGCTCACATAATCATCTGCACCGATATTTAATCCTAATATCTTATCAGAATCTTCTGTTTTTGCAGATAAAATAATAATGGGAATGCTACTTTCCTCACGAATCTTTAATGTTGCACGAATTCCATCCATTCGTGGCATCATCACATCAATTACTAAAAGATGCACTTCCTCTTTTTTCAACATATCTATTGCCTGAATTCCATCATATGCTTTTAACACTCGATAACCTTCCTGCACCAGATATATTTCTATCGCATTCACTATTTCCTTGTCATCATCACACACCAACACTGTAAACACGATTCCACCTCCTTTTTGGTAGTATACTCTTACGCTTTTCTATCCGACTATAACAAGTATTCTAAAGTCCTATTTTTAAGAAAAGTGAAAGAGATTTATTAATTATTCATTAAATTACCTTATTTTTCTTTATCCCGCTTCTCTTTATGAGCGATACGCAGCTCCTTAAAAAATGTCGAAAGCATGGTGCTGCACTCTTCCTCCAACAATCCGCGTTCCGTCTCTACCTGGTGATTAAATTCCTGCATTTCTAACAGGTTGAGAACAGAACCTGCGCAGCCTGCCTTTTTATTCATGCATCCGATATACACTTTATCAATTCTTGCCTGTACCAACGCTCCGGCACACATTTGGCAAGGCTCTAGAGTTACATACATGGTGCATCCTTCTAACCGCCAGTCTCCTAAGACCTTAGCCGCTTTTCGTATGGCTGTCAGTTCCGCATGCGCAAGGGTATTCTTGTCGGTATTTCTTCTATTATAACCTCTGGCTATGATTTTTCCCTCATGGACTATTACACAGCCGATAGGAACTTCTAAGAGTTTATACGCTTTTTTTGCCTGCTTGATGGCTTCTTTCATAAATCGTTCATCCTGGGTCATATGTGTGTTCCTCTCTTGTGCTTTTGCTTATTTTATCATAAAATATGCGTTAGATAAATATAAATAAATTTTTCTACCCGTCCATGAAGTGTCAGAAGGGGGTGCGGTGGCATGATTTTTCAGGGATTTCAGAAAACAACTTTATTAGATTATCCGGGGCATGTGGCTGGGATTGTTTTTGTGGGGGGATGCAATTTGCGGTGTCCTTATTGTCATAATAGCAGACTTGTCCGAAATGAAAATAACCCTGATGCGTTCTCGGAGGAGGAGGTACTCTCTTTCCTTAGAAAACGAACAGGGTTAATTGATGGATTGTGTATCAGTGGCGGAGAGCCTACTTTGTACACGGAACTTCCTGCATTTATTCGTCGTGTGAAGCAACTGGGGTTCCTTGTGAAATTAGATACAAATGGTACAAACCCGGATATGATTCGTCTGTTATTGCAGGAACAGCTACTTGATTATGTTGCTATGGATATCAAAGCTTCTAAAGAGCGTTACCAGCAGATTACCGGATTCGCTGGTATTTCCTATGAAAGAATTCAAGAATCTCTTTCTCTGTTGCTCTCCTCAGACATGGAATATGAATTCCGCACTACTGTGGTGCGAGAACTTCATGATGCAGATATGATACGGGATATTGCCACGGAGATTAAAGGCTGTAAACGGTATTATCTGCAAAATTACAAGGATTCCGGTGATGTTTTAATCCATGCCATGATGCAGGTGGAAACCGGCTGTCAACCAGAACCGTTGTTGTCTTCTTTCAGCGAAGAAGAAGCTATGCTTCTGTTGCAAGCCGCAAGGGAATCTGTTCCACATACAGAACTTCGTTAATCGAACATTGCCTCTATCCTTTCCGCATAAATATTCAATGTAATTTAGCAGTTGTTATAGAATTATAACGCAATCTCCCGATACCAGTACCCGAATTCTCCCTGACGCAGTTCTCCATTACCTGCCATTTTAAAATTCTGGAAGCCGAACATTGACGCCATCATTTTTTCCTTTGAATAAAAATTACCAGGTACACAAATAATGTATTTTCCTTCTGCTTCTATCTTTCCTAAAAGCAGGTACCGGTAATTACAGTAGCCATGTAGAAGAAAATTATTATTGCCAAGAATCCATTCTTTGCGATTTAACAGACAAATATCCTTGGGCTGGATGCGGATGCAGGTGATCGAATCATCGTTGTCAAAGGGCGATACCACCGGATATCTGCTTTTTAACTGTGTCCATTTATCCATAAACGGAGATATGCGTTCTGGTTCCTTTGCTGTTTTGCATTCTTCCGGCTCACGAATCGTTTCCCGGTTTCGTTCTTCCTTTTGATATGGACAAGATCCATTTCTGCCTGCCATACAAGTTTGCACCGGTCTTTCCTCTGCCAATGCAGATGCCGCATGAATATGACCTTCGTCTGTAACCGTAATCTCCGGTTTTGATTCTGTTTCCATCTCATAATTCGATTCTGATTCTTCTGTATGTAATTCCGTGGAAATATCTGATGTAATTACTTCTTGCCGATTCTGATCCTGAGTGGGTATTGTCTCATATGTGACTTGCTGTTCCGCAGACACACTTGCTGATTGCATTTCCTGTGCCCGGAACTCCTCTTGTACAGATGACTCTTTTATTTCCTCTGCATCCAATCCTTCTTCAAACTGCGTATCCTGTTCCACACTCCCCATACACCCGGTTTCTGCCTGCACCCCTGATTCTACCTGAAAAGATTCTGGTCTTATAGGAATGTCCTCCCATTCTGTGGCAATCACTCCTTCGTTATCTAATACCAGATATAATCCTCCCATTTCTGAAAAGAAACGGCGTTCCATTCCGATTGTGGTTGCCGAAAAAGGAAGGGAACCTTCTCCCACTCCATTTACAATCACAAATTCGCCAATAGAAACGCCGTACATTCTACTCTTATCTTCACTTCTGTAATATAAGTACACTGCACATCCCATTCTTGTTTTCTGATTCGGAAGCTTGACATGCAGATTCACGAAACCGTCATCATTTTTCACTGTCACTTTCGCAAATCCGCAATTGCCAGCCTTCTGCCCTCTTTCATACGCATAAAGATATGCCATAAACCGCTTATATTCCGACATTTACCCATCCTCCTTACAATAGCAGTGTTATTTACACCCATTCTACTATATGGAAGGATTAGAAAAATTATTACTATATTTCTCTTACTATGGCATCACAATTTTACCTGCCACTGCACATGCTGCTGCTGTTGCAGGAGACGCCAGGAAGATTTCTACTTTTGAGGTTCCCATTCTTCCTAAGAAATTACGGTTATTGGTAGCCACTACCCGCTCACCGTCTGTTAAGATACCACCGGTACGTCCACAACAGAGACCACAGCCGGGATGTGTAATGATGGCACCTGCTTCTGCCAAAATGGCAAGTGTACCGTTTGCAGCTGCTTCTCTGTATATCTTACGGCTTGCCGGTGTCACAATACATTTCACATAAGGAGCCACCTTTTTACCCTTTAAATAAGCTGCTGCCTTCTCTAAATCTTCTAAACGTCCATTGGTACAGGAACCAATAAATACCTGGTCAATTTCTGTTCCTTCTAACTCACTGACCGGCTTGATATTGTCCACCTGTGACGGACATGCCAAAACAGGAACAAACTCCTCTGCCTTGTAATTGATAACCTTTACATAGGAAGCATCTGCATCACCAACCAAATCGCGCTCTGCATCCGTCAGTTGCATGTTACAGTATTCTGCTGTCTTTTCGTCCGGTGTAAATAACGCACATTTCGCACCTGCTTCAATTGCCATGTTTGCAATTGTCATACGGCTTGCCACACTCATAGCTTCCACCGTATCACCGGCAAACTCCAACGCCTTGTAAGTAGCACCATCTGCTCCTAAATCACCAATCAGGCGAAGGATGATATCCTTAGAAGTTACATTAGCTGGCAAAGTACCTGTAATATTAACACGAATGGTCTCCGGTACCTTAATCCACATGGTACCTGTTCCTAAAATACTCGCCATTTCTGTGTAACCGATACCGGATGAAAATGCACCTACACATCCATATGTAGTCGTATGGCTGTCTGTACCAAATACGATATTGCCAGGCTTTACATAACCCGCCTCTGTCATAAGCTGATGGCAGATTCCGTCGGAACGGTGGATATTCTTCATTCCGTATTTTTCTACGAATTCATTTCCCACACGGAAATGTCTGGTATCGTCCACTTGACTTGCCGGTACTAAATGGTCATATATCAATACGACTTTGTCCGCATCCCAAAGCTTTGTAAATCCCATTTCCTCGAATTTCTCCGCTACAAATGGAATAAAAATATCATGTATCATGACACGGTCTACATTCACCGTTACAATATCATTTGCTTTTGCTGTATCAATTCCTGTGTTCTTTCGAACAATTTTTTCGATAATTGTTGCGCCCATTGTGCTTCCTCCTAATCTAATCCATTTCTCTTACGCATTGCCTTTACCAGACCACCTGCGTTAATGATATCTACCAGATTCTGAGGCAGTGATGTAATTGGGTATGAATTGCCCTTATGTGTAATCTGCTCATTTACGGTTACTTCAATGGTGTCGCCTTCTTCTACTGCTTCTCTAAGGTCCGGATTTTCTATCAACAGCAGACCATTGTTGATGGAATTACGGAAGAAAATTCTTGCAAATGATTTTGCAATGACACATTTTACACCCAATGCTTTGATGATTTCCGGTGCCTGTTCTCTGGAGGAACCACAGCCGAAGTTCTTTCCTGCCACAATGATATCTCCCGGTTCAATCTGTCCTGCTAATTCCGGACGGAGTGGGGAAAAGGCATATGGGGTCATGTCCTTTACTGTTTTTAATGCTAAATATTCTGTTGGGATGATAATGTCGGTGTCGATATCATCGCCAAGTAACCATACTTTTCCAGTGAATTGTTCCATGATTGTTCCTTTCTTTTATTTAAGGTAACTATTCAGTACCCTCGTAAGTTACCATTTAACCCTGAATTACATTCCTAGTTAAAATGCAACCACAGTATTTTCTTACGGACTGCGAAGTCCTATTCTGAATAGTTACTATCTAAGTTTCATTCTTACTTCTTACTTACACTTCATCTGCAGTCGCAATCACACCTTTAATTGCGGATGCGGTTACCGTTGCGGCAGATGCTAAATACACAAAGGAATCCGGATGTCCGGCGCGTCCTTTGAAGTTACGGGTACCGGTACTGATTAAGGTTTCTCCTTCGCCGATTACACCCTGGCAGCTTCCCCAACATACGCTACAGTTGGCGTTCATAACGATAGCACCGGCTTCCATAAAGATATCGATAAGACCTTCTTCTAAGGCTGCCTGATATACGGCGTTACTTGCCGGAACTACTAAAAACCGTACTAATGGGTGAACTTTTTTGCCTTTAAGAATTTCTGCACCTACTCTTAAATCCTCTAAACGTCCGTTGTTGCAGGAACCTAAAAAGGCTTCGTCTATTTTTACACCTGCACATTCTTTTGCAGGAACTACATTATCTACAAAATGTGGCTTTGCCACGATTGGCTCAATTTCGCCTAAATCGATGTCATATACTTCTGAAAATGTTGCATCTTCATCACTTGTATAGGTAGCAACCGGTTCTCTGCCATGCTCTTTTAAGTAATCCATGGCTACTTCATCTACCTCCATGAGCGCAGTCTTTGCGCCAGCTTCTACACACAGATTACAGATAGAAATACGGTCACTCATGTTTAAAGTCTTTAAGCCTTCTCCGGCAAATTCCATCGCCTTGTAGTTGGCACCGTTGGCACCAATTTTTCCGATGATAGTTAAGATCACATCTCTTGCATAGACTCCTGCTTTTAATTTGCCTGTTAAATTAAAACGAATCGTCTCCGGTACTAATACCCATGACTTTCCTGTTACCATAGCATACAGATAATCCGTACATCCCACACCTGTACCAAATGCACCTAATGCACCGTATGCACAGGTATGGCTGTCTGCACCAAAAATAAGCTGTCCCGGACGAACATGATTTTCCATCATAATCTGGTGACAGACACCCTGACCCTCATAAAAAGTAATGCCATGCTCTTTTGAAAAATCTCTCATTTTCTTGTGAGAAGCTGCTGTTTTTGGACTGTCTGATGGTACATTGTGATCTACAATCCATACTAATTTATTTACATCTGCAATCTTTGGATTTTTTAATTTATTATGATACATATCAATCGTAAGATGTGTGGTACCATCATTACTCATTAACTGATCTACTTCAACGGTATGGATATCGCCCGGCTTTACTTCTGAAACGCCTGCTGCTCTGGCAATAATTTTTTCTGCAATTGTCATTCCCATGATTTACGATTCCTCCTTATTTAATGATGCAATCAGACCACCCTGGTCTAAGATTCCCTGCATGTATGGTGGAAGTTTTGTACATACATATTCTTTTCCGCCTGTTGTCACAATACCGTCTGTCAATGACAATTCCATATCATCTCCGGCTTCTATATTATCATATAAATCTTTACACACAATTACAGGAAGACCAATGTTAATTGCATTTCGATAAAAGATTCTTGCAAATGATTTTGCAATAACTGCTTTTACTCCTAATGCTTTTAATACGCTTGGTGCCTGTTCTCTGGATGAACCACAACCAAAGTTCTCACAGGCTACTACAAAATCTCCCGGCTGAACCTTTTTTGCAAAATCCTTATCAAGAGATTCAAAGGTATATGCTTTCATTTCATCAATTGTTGAAAATAGTAAATACTGTGACGCGATAATCTGGTCGGTATCTACATCTGTATGGAATTTAAATACTTTTCCCATAATTGTATGTCCTCCTCTATTCTGTTTCTTTTCACATTTCAGTCGTATAGCATCTTGTAAATAACTATACCAGTACATCCTTACTATCATATCACGATTCCATAAACTGGACAATAGATGGGTTCAACAAATTTCGTGCGCATCACTTTTTATATACCAGTATATAAAAACTACCAGCCATGACTCATGACCGGTAGTTCCTATTCTCATTTTATCTATGACTTTTACTCTTACTGCACATTAAACTGGCTTACAATGTCTTTCAGTATATCAATTTTTTCCATACTGTCATTTACCATATCTGCATTATTACTTGTCTTTTCTGCCATATCGGATGTGCTTTCTGCAATCTCATTAATACTAATGCTTGATTCACCAGCTGTCTTGCTGATACCTTCCACTGCCGCCTTTATCTGCATAATATACTCTGTCAACGCAACAATTGCTCTGTTAACATTGTTCATGCTATCTTCAATAACAATTGCGTCTTTCTTATATTGCTCACTTACATTTCCAAAGTTCTCATAATCAGCCAAGACGGATTTGCCCATAAATTCCATGGAAATATCCAAGCATTTTGCCATATCTGCAACCGCATCGTTAACTTCCTTTACGATATCACTGATATTCGCCACGGTCTCTGCTGTCTGATTGGACAACTTGGTAATCTCTGTTGCTACTACGGCAAAGCCTTTGCCTGCCTCTCCTGCTCTTGCCGCTTCAATAGAGGCATTCAAAGCAAGAAGCCCTGTCTGGGTAGAAATCTCAGAAATAGCATCTGCAAGTTCACCAATCTTTTGCACTGCTTTTGATTTTTGTAATGCAAGCTCTGTATCCTGCTTCACATTGTTGTACATTTCTTTTGTCTTATCCGATGCATCTTTTGTTGTTACACCAAGCTCCACTGCTCGTTTCATAATTTCTTTTGATAAATTGCTACCATCTTTTGAAAGCTGCTCAATGGAAACTGCATTTTCATTTACATCTGCAATGCTCTCCTGCATAGATACTGTAGCATCCGTAGATTCCTGCATTCCTGCAGCCAATTCCTGTGTTAGAGCAGAATTAGACTCTGCAATACTGTCAATTGCCTCAGAAGCCTGCTGTAAGGATGAAATATTTTCATGCAAAGCCATACAGGAAGCATCAATATTTTTCGTCATTTCTCTCAGCTTGTTCCGCATCTGATGAACCGCCTTTGCCATATCACCGGTTTCATCTGTCCGCTTCATCAGTTTCTTACTACCTTCATTCGGTGCCAAATCAAAATCAGCTGTCTTTTTAATAATCTTAGTCAATAGCTTAATCGGCTTGGAAATACTAATACTGATAAATATTGCATATACGAAAGAAGCAATCAAACCTATCACTACTACCAGCATAATAGTAGCAGAAAGCTGGTTCATCTCACCTTTTAATTCACTTTCCGGAACAGTAACTACTAATTTCATGCCATTATCAAGTACGGAATATGTAATCTGATGATCGCCAATATCCTGCACAGTTCCTTCCATAGAAGCATCTGAAATAATAGCCGCATCTTCCTTTATAACCTCTTCTGCTTTCATGCCTACTTCATAATCCTTATGATATAAAATACTATCTTGATTATTGGTTAAATAGGCATAACCTGTCTGAAATGCCTTCATATCTGCAATCTGATTCTGTATCACAGCAAAATCAATATCCATTCCCACGATACCTACCGATACACCATCAATATAAATTGGTACTACATAAGAAATCATATAGGTATTAATATTTTCATTCAGATATGGGTCCATCCAGATAGGTTCCCCAGCCTCAACCGGAATATAATACCAGCCTACATGTTCCAAATCTGACGGGTCATACATGCTAAAATCTGTTGGTGTCAGATATTCATAACTATCACCGGATTTCGAAAGAAAAATTCCGGACGTTGGATCTGTAAATTCAGGATTATATCGAACATACGCCGTAATCGCACCATTTGTATTGGTAGCTAACTCCAGCACACTTGCTTCGAGTGCTTCTGTACATTGTGTCACATAAGCGGAATCCGTTTTAAACCTGTCAAAATCTTCAATCTCCGCTAATGTCATATCAGTCAGTGTATTTACAGACTGCTCAATCTGCGCAAACATCCCATTTAACTTTGTTGCCTGATTACTACTGGTTAAGGTAAGAATCTCTTTTGCATCTTTAAATACAATTCTTCTTGATTCCGAAAAACAAACTCCTCCAACCAATCCCGATACAAGAATTACTGCCCCGACAACTGCAGCTGTAATTCTCACTTTTAAGGTTCTTCTCATACGCATTACCCACCTCTTATACTCATTTTTGCAAGAAAAATCTGTGCCCTTCATTTTCCCTCACATTTATTATTTTATCACTTTATACGACATTTGTCATTCATATTTTGTGTGAAATTTCATTTTATTTTATTTTTTTCAGTTATTATGCAGACTTTGTGCCTTTTTTAGAATACATAAATGTTTATGTAGAATTTGTAACTATTCAGAATAGGACTGTGGTAGACTGCTCAGTCCGTATGAAAAAGTAGTGGTTGCAGGCAAAAATCCATACTCGTAATATCTCCTCACATTTTTTCATATATTAATAAAAACCTTACTACTGGTGAATTATGAAAACAAATACACATCCTATTTCTCTGCTTTTACTCCTAGTGTGTAGCATTACATTGACAGGATGTCACTCTGATAAAGAATCGGTAAGCACTTCTTCCGAACTTGAAACCTTTATGAATGAACTATTCCAAGATGAAATAACCGAAAACACGCTAACACTTCACTACACACTAAAAAACCCTGCCGATTATGGCATTACCGACATCACACCTACTCTTGGCAGCTACGATACCGCAACTCTGGAAACGGAACAGCAGAACACGATTGCCTGTTTGAAGGAATTAAACCAGATAGATACCACCGGACTTTCTGAAAATATGACTTTCCAGTATGATGTACTACACCATTATCTGGAAAATACCATTGAAGGCTATACATATACCTTTTATTCGGAACCATTAAGTCCCACAACCGGTATTCAGGCACAACTTCCCATTCTATTAAGTGAATATACCTTTTATACAAAAGAAGATATTGATACCTACCTGGCATTACTATCTGATGTTCCTAATTATTTTAACAGCATTTTAGATTTTGAACAGAAAAAAGCTGATAAGGAATTATTTATGGCTGAGTTCGCTGTACAGGATATCTGTGACCAGTGTAATTCATTTTTATCTCAGGAAAATAATTTTTTACTTTCATCTTTTGTCTCTCGCCTTAATGCTGTAGAAGGTTTAACTGCTTCTGAAAAAAACAAATACATTTCTATGAATAAACTCTGTATAGAAGATGAAGTTCTTCCCGCCTATGAAACACTAGTTAATGGGCTGACAGCCATTTCCTCTGAACATCCTGGTATTGATGGCGGTCTTTACTATTTAGACAGAGGAAGCGAATATTATGAATACCTTGCCAGACAGACTACCGGCTCAGACCGTTCTATTGAAGAAATGAGCAATCTGCTGTCTTATTATTTTATGGAGGATATTTCTAATATGCAAGAAATTATAAAAGAAAATCCTTCTTTGGAGACCTCCAGCCTCACCTTTACCTCAGATGCCACACCGGAAGAAATGTTAAAGCATTTACAAGAGCAAATGCAGTCTGATTTTCCTACGCCGGTAGATGTCAATTATACTGTAAAATATGTAGACAAATCCATGGAAGATTATTTGAGTCCCGCTTTTTACCTGACACCACCTATCGATGATGCCAGCTCTAATGTCATTTACATCAATAATGGTCGTCAAAAAAAGCAGCTTGATTTGTACACCACTCTGGCACACGAAGGATATCCAGGACACCTGTATCAGAATACCATGGCTGCTTCTTATGAACTGCCACCAATTCGCAGCCTTCTATATTATGGCGGATATACAGAAGGCTGGGCAACCTATGTAGAAATGTACGCTTATGATTTCAGTGGCATTGACTCTGCTTCCAGTGAATATTTGCGGATTGAAAATGCTCTGAACCTATATCTGTACGCCCGATTAGATATGGGCATTCATGGAGAAGGATGGAAATTAAAAGAAGTCACCAGTTTTCTAACTAACTTCGGCATTACTAACGAGGAAGCCTGTCAATCTGTGTATCACTATATTATTGAAGAACCCGCAAATTATTTAAAATATTGCATTGGCTATTTGGAATTCCGAGGATTACGGGACTATGCCATGCAAAATATGAAAGAGGATTATGATCCAAAAGAATTCCATAGTTTTTTACTGGAATCCGGTTCTGCACCATTCTCCTTACTGCAAACACGGTTAAAAAAATTATATTTGTAACTAGAATTCCAGCAAATATGCGGTTTTCAGCTGTATATCTGACACACCGAAACTTGTATATCACAAAATATGTCATTTTTTATCAATGTTTACAATTTGTTTACATTTTGTTCATTCCGGGTTCACACGCTCTAAGTATATTATTACTTGTAAAAACAAACAATACATTGTTTTTATCTCATCTTTTTCATCCTTTTATTTTTTAAGGCTCCATACCTTGCGTGGTTTGTGTCGTTCCACAATAGGTGTGGAGTTTTGAATTTACAAGACTTTTGTCTTTCTAAATAACATAATAAAAGAGACGGTATTAAAAATTACTATTCGCAGCTATCTGCGTTCGAATTTTTGTTATCGTCTCTTTTTTGTAAGCAACTATTATAATTCTTGAAAATATTGATATAAATTCTGTAATGCTTTTGTCAGCACTTTTTTTTCTTCTTCATTTAAGCGATCGACTGTAGCCTCTACCATCTTCTGATGGAATTGCTTGTGATGATTATATGCCGCTTTTCCCTTGTCTGACAGTGATAATAGAACCACGCGCCGATCCTCCTCACTTCTTACTCGGGTCACATACCCTTTCTTCACTAAGCTGTTCATAGCTATTGTCAGTGTTCCTACCGTAACCGATAATTCTTTTGCTACTGTAGACATATTTTTCGTTTTTTGCAGTCCCACCACTTCAATAATATGCATATCATTGCTGGTAATATCCTTAAATTCTTCTGTAATCACTGCTTTTTCTTCCAGGTGCATAATATCACGAAATAGTTTTACTAATACATCATTGATTGTTGTATAAATATCCACAGTCCAACCTCCTTACCGCACGTCTCTTTTTTCATAGTATACGGTATTTAAGGGGAAATGACAATATATTTTTATTATCAAAGTATTTTTATATACTAGGAAATTGCATATATCACATTCCATAATAAACCGTTATAATTCCCTAGTATATAAAAAATCCGCCGGCACTATACCCGCGGATTGCATCACTTTTTATAAATATTTCTTCAATGCTTCAACCTTATCTGTCTGCTCCCAAGGTAAATTCAAGTCATTACGTCCGAAATGTCCGTAAGCTGCTGTCTGCTTGTAAATCGGTCTTCTAAGATCCAACATCTTAATAATACCAGCCGGACGTAAATCAAAGTTTTCACGGATAGCTTTTACTAATTCGTCTTCTGAAATCTTTCCTGTGCCGAACGTGTCTACCATGATGGAAGTTGGCTGTGCTACACCAATTGCATAGGATAACTGAATTTCACACTTATCAGCCAAGCCTGCTGCAACAATGTTTTTTGCAACATAACGTGCTGCGTAAGCTGCAGAACGGTCAACCTTTGTGCAGTCCTTACCAGAGAATGCACCGCCGCCGTGGCGAGCCCATCCACCGTATGTGTCTACGATAATCTTACGGCCTGTCAAACCGCTATCTCCGTTAGGTCCACCGATAACGAAACGACCAGTTGGATTAATAAAATATTTTGTATTTTCATCACGAAGTTCTGCCGGAAGTACTACATCAAATACTTCTCTCATGATATCTTCATGAATCTGCTCCTGTGTCACATCCGGGTTATGCTGAGTGGATAATACAACTGCCTCTAAACGGATTGGCTTGTTATTTTTATCGTACTCTACCGTCACCTGAGTCTTACCATCTGGTCTTAAATATGGTAATGTACCATTTTTACGAACCTCTGTTAAACGTCTTGACAGCTTGTGTGCCAATGCAATTGGATATGGCATATATTCTTCTGTTTCATTTGTTGCATATCCAAACATCATACCCTGGTCACCTGCACCAGTGTCTAAATCATCTTCCAAAGAACCTTCTCTTGCTTCTAATGCTTTATCAACACCCATAGCAATGTCTGGTGACTGCTTGTCCAATGCTACCATTACCGCACATGTATTACCATCAAATCCATATTCAGAACGGTCATAACCAATTTCTACAACTGTGTCGCGCACTACCTTTGGAATGTCTACCTGTGCATTGGAAGTAAGCTCACCCATAACCATAATAAATCCTGTGTTAGTAAGTGTCTCACAAGCAACACGGCTCATTGGATCCTGCTCCATCATCGCATCCAAAATTGCATCAGATACTGCATCACAGATTTTATCAGGATGTCCTTCGGTAACTGATTCTGATGTAAATAAAAATCTTTCCATTTTATCACCTTTCTCCTTTTTCAAAGGAATGAAAATTATGTTAATAAGTATCTTTTTGCGCATTGTATTTTTATATTCTAAGAAATTCAAATATTACATTCTATAATAAACCGTTGTATTTCCATAGTATATAAAAAAAATCCGCAATAAGCGGATTCGTTTTTTTTACAAATCCTCTTATTGTTCGAACAACCATTGTAAATGGCAATCGCTCAGGTTGGCACCTTCCTTTTAAGGGGTTGCCGTGGCTTCACAGATCCTTTGTATCTCCACCACTCTGAATAAAAGGTATCATATTCACTTTAATAAGTATACATAGTTTTACAATTTTTGCAAGTACTTTTTATAGGAAATTTCAGACATTACACTACCTTAAAGCCAAATTTCTTTAAATCTCGTTCATTATCAATACGCTCAATCTGACCACCCAGGCTGCGAATCTTTCCATCGAAATCCTCATAACCTCTGTCAATGTAATGAATGTCTTCAATCTCTGTCACACCGTCTGCTGCCAGACCTGCAATGACCAACGCTGCACCGGCACGTAAATCAGGGGCATTTACCTTGGCACCCATGTACTTTGGCACACCATCAATAATAGCCGTATTCCCCTCTACCTTAATGCTGGCACCCATACGTGCAAGTTCTCCTACATATTTAAATCTATTTTCAAAAATAGATTCCGTTACAATACTGGTTCCTTCTGCCAATCCCAATGTTACAGCAATCTGTGGCTGCATATCTGTTGGATATCCCGGATATGGCAATGTTTTTACATGAGTATGACGTAATGGTTTTGACGCTACGACACGTACTGCATCATCAAATTCCTCTATCTCACATCCGATTTCTAATAATTTTGCAGTAGTTGCCTCTAAATGCTTGGGAATTACATTCTTTACCGTTACATCACCCTTCGTTGCCGCAGCCGCAAACATAAATGTTCCCGCTTCAATCTGATCAGGAATGATAGAATATTCTGTTTTATGTAGTTTTTCAACACCTTTGATGCGGATTACATCTGTTCCGGCACCTTTAATGTTAGCACCCATACTATTTAAGAAATTGGCAACGTCAACAACATGTGGTTCTTTTGCCGCATTTTCGATAATAGTTCTACCTTTCGCCAGTGCTGCTACTAACATTACATTGATAGTCGCACCAACAGAAACCATATCCATGTAAATATGATTTCCCACTAACTCATCTGCTTCTGCGAGAATCAGACCATGCTCAATATTTACCTCCGCTCCCAATGCACGGAATCCTTTAATATGCTGGTCAATCGGTCTGCTTCCAATATCACAACCACCCGGAAGCGCCACCTCTGCCTTCTGGTATTTTCCTAATAATGCTCCCAACAAATAATAGGACGCACGAATCTTTTTAATATAATCATACTCAATACTTGCATTTGTAATAGTCGAACCATTGATTTTAACAGTATGACGGTCAACACGCTCTACCATGGCACCAATGCCGGAGATTGCCTGTAATAATACATTAATATCCCTTACATCAGGAAGATTATCAATCACTACCGTTTCATCTGTCATAATTGCTGCTGCTAAAATCGCCAAAGCCGCATTCTTTGCACCACCAATTACCACTTCACCAACTAAAGGGTTTCCTCCCTTTATCACGTACTGTTCCATAACGCACCTCTACATTTTTATTTTACTATCTGTCTAATTCCGTTTTTTTGTCCACAGAAAAACAGCCGATACCCATTGTGTGTTCGGCTATTTTCTGTTTTCTCAATTATATTTAACGAACTCTGCCGTAATTTTTGTATATCTTAAATTATTTATATTCTAAAAGAAGCGGATAAAATGAACCCCTTCCTTTGGCGTTCTTTTCTTACCCGATATTTTACATTATAACATAAGTTTGATATTTGTAAACCAAAAAAAAAGACACACAATTATAAAATTATGTGCCTTCTTTGCAATTTTTAAAAGATTTCTTCTTTTGTTTTTCTTAAAATTTTGACGATTTTATAATTTTCTCGTTCATCATTTTTTAGCATAAACATATGTTTTGGTTATACTGGCTATTTTTTTCCTTATTAATTCATATATTTTAGCGGATCGACCTGTGTACCATTGATTAATATTTCAAAATGCACATGAGGGCCTGTACTTCTTCCTGTGTTACCACTAAGAGCAATTTTTTCTCCCTGTTTCACCTGCTGTCCGGCATGTACCAGAATCTTGCTTAAATGTGCATATCTGGTTTCCCTTCCATCCGGATGCTTAATACGAACGCAATAACCATAACCACTTGACCAGCCTGCTGCTGATACAACACCACCACTGGACGCCATAATAGAAGTTCCCACCGGACACGCATAATCGAGACCTTTGTGCCATCTTCCCCAACGATATTTGAATCCGGAAGTAAAAATACCTCCATATAAAGGCTTTATATAAGTAGGTGGAACAATGGTTCCTCTCTCTACAATAGCCGGCTGCGACTCTTTATTCACCGTTTCCTGAATGATATTTCTGAATACCTCTTTTCCATTACGGTACGTTATCTGAGCAACCACATCACGATTACCTGTAGTTGCTTCTTGTCTTACTTCTGTTTGGTTTGTAAACCAAGAATCATTCTCTATATAGATAGTATCTGCCTTATAATCTTCATTATATGCTTCCTGCGCCATTGTCACTACTGACAATTCTGGTTCCGGCACACTGATAATAATTTCCTGCCCTGCAATAATAACAGAATTTTCATCATCAATATTGTCATTCAGTGCTATGATAGACTCCATTGTTGTATCATGCTCATACGCAATGAGAGATAAAGAATCTCCCGACTGTATCTCATACATCTGGTTTGTTTCTTTTTCTTTCGTCACTTCCTCAATTGCCGCCTGCAAGGACATAACCTCCGTGGAAGGTGCATAACCCTCTACCACTTCTACCGGTTCTTCGAATTCCACAAGAACAGTTCCTTCCTCATAACTCAACAGATTACAATCACCATAATGCAGTTCATCTGTCACAGAACCGATACCACTGTTTAATGTTACTGCAGAAGCATCTCTGGCAGAATGGCTTACTCCTACAATTCTTGCATGATAAATCTGACCATCCTCGCTGTCATCCTCTAATTCTACAGCAAATTTTTCACTTGTATCATACTTTGCAACAGCTGTCTCAAGCAACGCAATCACATCTTCTTTGGAACCAAGTGTTACTGTGTATTCATTTATTTTTACAATATAAGCCTGCTGGTTCTGTCGCTCATCTTCTTTTTTAAGCAATGTTTTCAGCTTGTCCTTTGCCATAGAAACATCTGTCATCCGTGCAAACAAATCTTGTTTCTCGTAGCACTGCACCTGCAAGTCGACAAGCGATAAGGTTCCTGTCTCCTTTCCTGCCTCCAAACGCGCTTCCTGAACAAGTTCCTGCACCTCCTGCTCACTATGAAAGGCTCCTAATTCCTCACCATTTACAGTACAAGTAACATAACCTGTCTTCATATTTTGAAACGAAACACCTTCTGCAAAAAGAATCGCAAGCACCACTGCAAAAATTGTACCACCCCAAAAGCCAATACTCCATTTTTTTCGATAAATTGAATCTTTTTTCATTTGGTTCTCCTATTCAACCAATCGCCCTGCGACTGCCGCTTTTACTGCATCAATGGTCTCATCAATGTTTTTTCCGTCCTCTTCCACAACCACATCTGCATATTTTTCATAAAGAGCCGTTCTCTCTCTATATAAATCAAGTAACGTCTGTCCCTCCTTTAAGGCAACACCACGCTCCCGTAAATCGCCTAAACGATTCTCTAACTCCTTGTAAGATACTTTGAGATACACCACCAATCCAATTTCTTTCAAATGTTTCATGGCACCTTCATGGTACACCACACTTCCACCTGTAGCAATTACGGCACGTTCTGTCTCGATGTTCGCATTTACTCTGCCTTCCACCTCAATGAATCCTTCCAGACCTTCTTCTGCAATGATTTCTTTTAACAATCTATTTTCCTGTTCCTGAATCAATATATCTGAATCGATAAAATGATAGCCTAATCTTTTTGCTATGACCACGCCAATTGTACTTTTCCCCACTCCCGGCATTCCAATAAATACTACGTTATTTTTCATAATTCCTCTATTCTGCTGGCTACACCGGTCAGCTTTTATTCTATGAAATTTTACCCAACAATACTATATCTTGTCAATAGTTCTTAATAAATCTGTAACAAAAAATAGCCACACCCATCTTTTACAATCAAAAAGGCATCCAATTTCTATCATCAAATTGAATACCTTTTATACCTATAGCAGCTTTATACTTTTGCATCAAAAATAGTTGTGTTCTGGCTATCAATCCATGCACTTTGGGTTGCTCCATATCCCTTCGACTGACCTATATCATATAAACCACTGCTATTGAAACCAATCTCTATCACTAAGTCATTTTCTTCATTCCATCCATTTTTTACATAGTCCATAAATCTATCTGCATACAAATCATAGACTATGCCATCTGACTTTTCCTTAAACAGTGCTAGGATATCTGTTCCATCTTCCATTACATATGTGCCATTTTCATAGCTGACGGTTCTGATATCATACCCTGTTGCATTGTAAAATGTCCGCCACAAAGACGCTTGATTCGCTTTTGTCATATTCGCTTGGGAATTTACAATCTCATTATCTGCATCATGCATGCAACGCCATGCATGGAACCATATATTTTTTCCATTGTCTCCCTCATTCAATAGCTTTTCCATTAATGAAGCTGTGTCTTCATCCACATTTCCGGTTACTTTCAATTTATACTTATATGGATCAATGGTAAATGTTACGTCCATGTCCTTGCTCAATTGTATTCCATTTTCAGAAAAAAGCTTTGCTATCTGCTGGTTTACCACACTGCGGGCGTATTGTTTTTCTTTATCTGTATTACGTTTATAACCTATACTACTCGAACCACCGGTATAGATACCTTCATAATTGCGCAATGCATAATCAAATCTCCCAAATCCTGAAGTATGCTTTCCACCTGTTTCTAACATTCGTCTTTCATTCATATAGGCTGCCGATCTCTGATCTTCCGTCATATAATAACAGAAGTTAGGTGATGTTACATCACAATACTTTGAACGCACATATGCCATCGGATCAGAATGCGATAAATTTTCCTTATACACTTTGTCATAATGCGCTTGCAATATTTTTCTCACCAAGCGATCTTCTTCTGTCATTGAACTCTGATAGCCCACTGTTGTATCAGCAGAGGAACCGGCAGGCAGATTGTTTAAATCTCTGCCTGCTGGTATACAACTATAATAATCTGTAGTTGTTATACTACTCATTGTGTCACCCCCTAATCTATATATTTTTCATATCCATTATCATGTAAATCGTATTGAAATTTCATTTTCAACTTTACATTCTTCATTGTTGATTTTGCTGTAGCCTTTGCATTATATCGAAAGCTCCACAATTGCTTAACCGGAATATTATCATTTATATCTATATCATAAGAACCACTTGTGGCGCTGGTAATGGTAGATGTATACCAGATTCCATTACTTGCTGGCATAATCATATGATGTACATTTCCCTGACTTGGCGATTGTGTTCCAGATGTAGAAATACTTGTTACAATCGCTTTATCAGGAAGCGTTGTATTCTTCGCTAAATCTACTGTAATAATAGAAGAATTCACCCCAGACAGGTTCAAGCTTTTATTTCCTGCATTAGACGCTGTTCCCGAAATAGAAACAGTGGTAGATGCTGTTTTTATTCTATTATAAGCAGAAAACGAACAATAGATATTCTTATCTTCATCTACGCTTCCCCTATGCAACACCAAATAGTATGTTTTTGTAGAAGTTGAATCATTGTCACAATCCAAATATACACATGGCGTAATAGAATCTATATTATACACATCTTCAGGTGTATATTGTGGTTTTCCTATTGTATTCCCTACTCCATCCTGTATCTCAAACCATTCTCCTTCAAAATCTTCCTTATACGTCGCTCTTAAATAAATCTTCTCCCCCGGGCTTAAGGTAAACTTCAACCACGATTCCTCTTGTCCACCTTCTAAAACCACAACTGCATAATTAGAATTAATGGACGACCATTTGCCATAGCTATATGCGGTCTCCTTTGTATTGTTCCCTGTAATCGTCGTGTCTGCATATACCTCTGTTCCATTCACCTGAAACATACAGAAACACAATGCTAACGCAGTAAATACTCCAACTACTTTTTTTTAATATCTTTTCATACTCTAACTCCACCTTTTTTATTTTTTATATTTCATCACTAAAACAATAAATACTGTTATATATCCCAATAAAAAATTGATCGATATATATGTCATCTTAAACACACATACATTCAGCAGGATAAGTGCTGCATGTATTATACAAAACATCCGTACTCTTTTCCGGTATCTCCCCCTTTCCTCTATATTTAATTTTTTGTTTACGGCTTCAACTGGTGCCATATACCACACACCTGCTAGCAATACATATGTACATATTCCCATAATTGCATGAAAACCATTTGTATACGAATTCAATAACTTATTTGATAAAATAACAACTACAATTATTATAGAGGAATATATCACACATTTCCCATTACTCTCTGCATGAAATCCACCCGCATATTTGCGCACAGGTACATACACCAATAGAAACACCATCACTTCCATAAATGTATGGGACAACAGTGCTAGAAAAGCAGCAATACATAAATTCAACAATTGATTCAACAATATCTCATATGCATACACATATTTGTTCCGTTCATTGTCTTTTAAATATCCTTTCTCAATCTGCCAATCAATTATTCTGGCTGCAATATTATGTACCATGATACTATTTCTTATATTCTTCTAGTTCTTCTGGAACATCTGGTTGATACATCACCCATATACATGCTGAATTGACAGTATCAATTGCTAAAAACATCGCCAGTGCATTCACCCAGGAATACACATGCAGCTTTTCAAAAAACTTTTGTACACGTCTTTTCATTTTACACCTCCACCAATATACAAATAGCTTCACTCTGTATGTCGGTAACCAGTTCGTTTATAATTATACGCTTTACAAAATCGACATCTAAATCGACAAAATCGACACAAAAAGAAGTTTTCCTAGTATATAAAAAAAAGATTTATCATGTCCCTAAGATAGTGACATGGTAAACCTTTTTTACTCCTGATATGCTTTTGATAATGTCAAAATGGTAACAAATACATCCTCTTTTTGTTCCAAAAACAATAATCCGCCATATTTTTCAGCAATTTCCCGAACACTTTTTATGCCAATTCCATGATTCTTTGCATCCTTCTTGGTTGATAGAAATGTTTCCCCTTTTCTCCTGATAACATTGCCATAAGTATTTTCCATATACAGCACAACGAAATTTCCATCCGATTCAAATAACTGCAAATCTATTTTTTTCTTATCTTTACACATAGCAGCCCCTTCTATTGCATTATCCAGCAGATTTCCCACCATCACAATCAAGTCTCCACTTTTTATTTTATCCAAATGCAATTCCGGCTCTATTAGAATATAAAAAGCGACGCCCTTTCGCTCTGCTTGCAATTCCTTTTCGCAGAGTAGCGCATTCAATATATTGTTACTTGTATACAGCTTATCCGGTATACTATCAATTTCCACCTCCATGTCCTTTAAAATTTCTACAATTTCATGGCTTTTACATTTAGCAGCAAGACCACCTATTGTCTGTAGATATTCCTTCAAATCATGGGCATATTTCTTGTGACGAATCCCCACTTCTTCAAGCTTACTATAATATACATGAGTAAGTGAATTTTGCAGCTCCATCATCTCATATTCACTGTTCTGTTCCATTACACAGGTTAATTTTTCAATAATATAAAATACCAGAACATTTGAAAATAATAAAAGAATACAACCAATACTAAGAATGATTTTTCCTCTCCCTATCTGTATATTTGCATAAAACAAACCTGTATAAAGCAAAATTGTTGTGATTGGAAGAAGAAATGCCATCTTTAAGAGTTTTCCACGCATACCAATTTCTTTGCGGTTTATAAATAACCGAATCAACCGCAACGCAACATAGGATAATAATTTCGTAATAATTATTAGAAAAAAGTTTCCAAATGGATTCTTTTCCACTGTTAAAAAATCATCATTACGAATCGCCATAAACAAAATTCCTGCAACAAATTCCATACTTAACATAATAATGTAAAGCATTAAGCAATATGAAATTTTCGTTTTCCAGTTTCCACAAAACAAAATCACAATTCCAAAGAAAAATAGCAATGGTACTCCAATTAAATTTATTTGTGATATGTCAAACTGATTTATTACATATAATGCTACCGCCATAAATCCCAATGTTGCACCTATGACACATTTATTTTCCAATCGCTTCTCTAAAATATCTTGAAGAAAATCATAATATACATATATTTCAAAGATACAGATGAAAAACCCAATTCCTATATCTATCATTTATCTGTATCCCTCCTGTATTTTTTGCTAAAATAATATGAGAATCTTTCATGAAATTTTTGTTTACACGTTCTCGTTATTCGCAAAAGCTGATTGTTACTCATTCTTATATCATCCTTCACTATACTAATTATTTTCTGCATGTTGACCATGTAGCTTGTGTGGGCGAATTCAAATCCTTCTTCTGCAAGTTGCTGGTACCAGTCCGCTAATTTTTCATTACTTTGTATTTCTTCATATCGTACAACACCATCTATGCCACTCTGTTCCACCACAAAAACGCTGCCTCTATTCCGCCTGTACACATACACGATATCCTTAAGATTCACTCTATAGGCTTTTCCATCGCTTACCACTTCTATAACATTGTTTTTCTTTCTCCGCTTCATTTCTATCAACAATTCGGAAATCGTTTTCTGCATTTTAAAAGTGTCTAATTTCTTCATAATATAACGATATGGCTGCACCTCAAAATGCTCCGGTTGCGGTGCAACCATCCCAGAACAAAAGGCTAATACCGCATCTTCATTTTTTTCTCTGATTTTCTTTGCTGTATCAAAACCATTTATCTGATCCATCTGCATATCAAGAATTACTAAATTATATGTTTCCACCGCAGAATTCAACAGTTCATTGCCACTTATAAATTCATGGCATGTCATATTGGATTCATACTCTGGATTTTCTCTTATGGTATTTCCAATTGCATCCAAAAATTCCTTATTATCATCACACACTGCAATATAATACATCTTTCTTCTCCTTTGCTATCATTCAAACATACATTATACCATAATATTTAGTTAGAACAAATATAATTATTGGTCGTATCCTCCTCTTGTGCAAGTGCGCATCACATTTTTCGTAACTATGTTACGAGCAAAAATCCATACAGAATCACCTGCGTTGATGGATTTTTGCCTGTTACCACTACTGTTTCATACAGGCCGTCCTGAATAGTTACCATTTTTCTATACTAAGAAATATTTAAATAAAATAGCCTACAATATAATATTGTAACTTCCTAATAATCGAGTAGGAGACTAACCATTAGTTGATTAGCCGACCTCTCACACCACCCAGCATACCGTTCGGTACTGGGCGGTTCCTTAGTTTTCACAAACTATCAGATAATAGTCAAGCATGGATGTATATCCCAGTTTGGCTATTATTTTATTTGTGATTACTGTGCTTAGTATCTCTGCCATTCTCCAATAACCACATCTGCTATTTGCAAGTTTTATCGCTTGCCAGTGTTCCAATTTTAGTTTTCTTAGTATGCGGTATCGTGTCCTTATCCTTTTCCATTGTTTCCAATAAACCGCTCTTATTCTGCGCCTTGCCCATTCATCCACTCTTGTCAGAAGTCCTTTCATGTCTGCAAGTTTGAAATAATTTACCCATCCTCTTACAAACTGCTGGTATTTCTCTTCTCTTTTCGTATTGCTCATGCCATTATTTCTGTCTGTCAGTTCTCTGATTTTATTTTTCATCTTTGTAATTGACTTCGGGTGTACTCTAAATCTGCATTTTCCCTTGTATCTATAAAAGCTGTAACCAAGGTATTTGACTTTACTGATATGAGCCACCTCTGTTTTCTTCCGATTTACTCTAAGAAACAACTTTTCTTCTATAAATGGAATGATGTTTTCTAAGGTTCTTTCTGCACTTTTCTTGCTTTTGCAAAATATTATGCAGTCGTCTGCATAACGGACAATTCTATGTCCTCTTCGTTCTAATTCCTTATCCAACTCGTTCAGCATGATATTGCTAAGTAAGGGACTAAGCGGACCGCCTTGGGGCATTCCTATTTCCGTGCGTTCAAACATCCCTTTTGCTATTACTCCAGCATTTAGGTATTTGTGTATCAGTGAAATAACTCTGCCATCCTTGATGGTTCGTGACAACACCTCAATCAGTTTACTCTGGCATACTGTGTCAAAGAACTTTTCCAAATCCATATCCACCACATATACATAGCCATCATTTACATTCTTTTGGCATTGTTTGAGGGCATCATGTGCTCCTCGTTTCGGGCGAAAACCAAAACTGTTATTTGAGAATTGCTCCTCATAGATTGGTGTAAGCTCCTGTGTAATTGCCTGTTGTATTACTCGGTCAACTACTGTAGGAACTCCAAGCTTTCTAAACTCGCCTTTTGTTTCTTTGGGTATTTCTACCCTTCGAACAGGGTTGGGCTTATATTTGCCATCCCTTAACTCTTGGATTAAGGTTTCCTGGTTTTCTCTTAGGTAGGGCAGAAGTTCATCCACCTGCATTCCGTCAATTCCACCACTTCCCTTGTTTGATTTTACTTGTTTATATGCCTTGTTAAGATTGTCTTTTCGTAAAATCAGCTCCAAAAGATTGTTCGTCCAATAATCTGTGATGACACCGCTCTTTTCAGTAATCTTAGAGTAGTCGAACACTTCTGCATACTCTTTCTGTTCCGCAGATACCATTTGCAGATAGTCTTCCATATGAAGTTGTCTGTTCTTAAATCTACTTTCAGTTACATTCATTGCTTGTGCCTCCTAAAGTTCAGTCCTTCCCATAACGTTTGCAACCGTCATGGTACTATGACCTCTGCTGACTTCTCGCCATTCGTTGTTACTCACGGATTTCATACTCTGTTTCTATCCGCTGACGAGACCTCCCTGGGTACCACACATCACTTTCTCTCCATATATCTGCCACATTTACTATAGTTAATTCCGAGCAGCTATTGGACTTCGGTTTGTTTGGCAACCTTATCCTTAACTATAGCCTGATGTGGTTTCTGTTCGTCAGACCAGAGATTTGCCTCCACCTTCCTTCAGATTCCCCTCGCGTTAATCATGGTTATTACCATGAAAAGGACACCCTTGGTCTTGGCTATATCCTTCCTACTGCTAAGGCGGATTAGGAACTTTCATCCATTAGTGACGTGCGCCGCCAGGCGCACTAGAAAAAAAGAGCTACCTAGCATTCACACTAGGTAACCCTTTTTATTTTGTATTCGTAACTATTCCGTATCTTCATAGCTGACCAATGTTACCACTACTGTTTTATATGGATTGTGCAGTTCAGCACAGTCCTGTCCTGAATAGTTACTTGTACTTTATAAAATTACAGTCTCTTTAATAACTCTTCTCTCTGAGCCTCGAAGCCTGGCTTGCCAAGAAGTGCAAACATGTTCTTCTTGTAGCTTTCTACACCTGGCTGGTCAAATGGATTGATACCTAATAAGTAACCACTTACACCGCATGCAAACTCAAAGAAGTAGAATAATTCACCTAAGTAGAATTCATTCTGCTCTGGGATATTTACCATTAAGTTTGGTACATTACCGTCTGTGTGGGCTAATACCGTACCGTTCATAGCACTCTTGTTTACGAAATCAAGGTCTTTTCCAGCTAAGTAGTTCAGACCATCTAAGTCTACGGCTTCTTCTTCAATGAGAACCTGCTCTCTGGAAGATTCTAAGTTCAGAACTGTCTCGAACATGATTCTTGCGCCGTCCTGAATGAACTGTCCCATAGAGTGTAAGTCTGTTGTTAAGTCAACTGCTGCCGGGAATAAACCTTTCTGGTCTTTACCTTCAGACTCGCCGTATAACTGTTTCCACCACTCAGATACATAATGGAAGCTTGGCTCATAGTTTGCTACGATTTCGATGCTCTTTCCTTTTCTTAATAAGATGTTACGGATAGCAGCATACTGTAATGCATCATTTTCTTCAAAATCTGCTTCTAATGCTTTCTTTCTTCCTGAAGCTGCGCCTTCCATTAATTTATCAATATCTGCACCACTTGCTGCGATTGGCAATAAACCAACAGCTGTTAATACAGAGAAACGTCCTCCGACGTCATCCGGAACAACAAATGTCTCATAGCCTTCTTCTGTTGCTAAGTTCTTTAATGCTCCTTTTGCCTTATCTGTTGTTGCATAAATTCTCTTAGCAGCTTCTTCCTTACCGTATTTTTCCTCTAATTTCTTCTTAAATACACGGAAAGCAATTGCTGGCTCTGTTGTTGTACCAGATTTTGAAATAATATTAACAGAAAAATCTCTGTCTCCAATTACATCTAATAAGTGCTTTAAGTATGTTCCGCTAATGCTGTTACCTGCATAGTAGATTTCAGGTGTCTTGCGCACTTCCTTCGGCACATTGTTATAGAAACTGTGTCTTAAGAACTCGATTGCAGCTCTTGCACCAAGATAAGAACCACCGATACCGATTACAACTAATACTTCAGAATCAGACTGAATCTTCTGTGCAGCCTTTTTAATTCTTTCGAATTCATCTTTATCGTAATCAACCGGTAAATCAATCCATCCTAAGAAATCGTTACCTGCACCGGATTTTGATACTAAAGTTTCTTTTGCATCCAATGCTAACTTCTTCATATACTGTACTTCATCATCTCTGATAAATGCACTTGCTTTTGAGTAATCGAATGATACTTTTGCCATTTTGCGTTTCTCCTTTTCCATAAATAACATGTTAATAGACTGGTTTTCAATGACACCATTTAGTCCATATTTTAACAAATCTCCCATGGATATTCAAGAGTCTTCTCTTTTTTAGCAAAAATTTTATGCAAAAAATTCACTTAAAATTTCTTGTATCACCGCTTCTTCCTCTGCCAAATCCTTCTTTCTGCCTTTTTCTGCCTTTTCATTTACCTTAGAAAGCTGCTCTTTCATAAGTGGAATATCCGGTGTCATGGCTGTCTCCGGCTCTACCTGCTTACCTTCCTCCACTACAAGCACATTGGCATACTCATGCACCATACGGTTTTTCAATGAATTTTCTAAATAATCTAAAAGATTGGTTCGCACCACCTGATGTTTATAATTTAAATCAATAATGCGACAGGAAAACAACAGCAATATCAGCGCAATCATACCATGTAATGCATTCCATAACTGCTCCGCCATACTAAGTCCTGCCACTCCACCAATCGCCGCCTGAAAACCAAGTAAAATCACACAGAATAACCCCAGCGTTCCAGATGCTTTCCGGAATCCATGAAGACTAATTCCACATAGTTTGTAATTTGCCATAAGCTTGTCCACAAAAGCATCATTATTGTGTATGCTTAAGTTGAGCTTGTAGCTGTTTTCATATTTGAGCTTTACCTGCTTTACAAATTTCCCCTTCGCCTTTGCAAAATTTTCTGTGTCCTTCATAAGACTGTCATACACTGCTCCGGCAATAAACCGACTTAAGAATCCGGCAAATGCCACCCCTAAAATGACATACACCACATATCCCCTATTCATCCAATCTGTACACATAGCAATATATTGTTCCATTATATCCACTTTCCTTTCTAAACTCACTTGTAACTATTCCGTACTCGCATAGTATACGGTATTATTTTCCATAAGAAAAGAAAAACCGTTTTACAAAAATTGCCCTGGTTTTACAGGGTTTTCATCCAATTTACATATAGTTACAGCAATTGACCTGATTTTCATATTTCGCCCCGAAGATTAGACAAATCTTCTTATTTTCTGCATCAAAAAATGTGCCGGAAAAATCATAAAATAATAGTGGATTGCATATGCTTTTTTTGATATACTTAGATTTATCAACCATTATACGATACATATACACAGGAGGGCATAAACATGATGCAGACATATACACCACAGGGCGTTTGCTCTATGAAAATTAATTTTGATGTCGAGGATGGTATTATAAAAAAAGTCCAGTTTGTTGGCGGTTGCAACGGTAATACGCAAGGAATTTCCCGCTTGGCGGAAGGTATGAGGGTAGAAGATGTTATCCAGCGCTTAGAGGGCGTAAATTGCGGCGGTAGAGGAACATCATGTCCAGACCAGTTAGCAAAGGCATTAAAGTCTACATTATAATATTTTAAGAAAGGAATTGCAGGGTAGAACCATGAAACGAATCGTATTAACCGGAGGCGGTACTGCCGGACATGTCACACCCAACATTGCATTGATGCCAAAGCTTAGAGAAGCTGGTTATGACATACAATATATTGGTTCCCATGAAGGAATCGAGAGAAAATTAATTGAAGAAATGGACATTCCCTATTATGGAATCAGTTCCGGTAAGCTGCGCCGTTATTTTGATATTAAGAATTTTTCAGACCCTTTTAAAGTTATGAAGGGATATGCACAGTCGGTAAAGCTTATGAAATCCTTAAAGCCGGACATTGTTTTTTCCAAGGGTGGATTTGTCAGTGTTCCTGTGGTACTGGCCGCTAAGACATGCCACATTCCTGCTATTATTCATGAATCGGATATGACACCGGGTCTGGCAAATAAATTAGCCATTCCATCTGCCACAAAGGTATGCTGTAATTTCCCGGAGACCATGAAATATCTCCCTGCCGAAAAAGCAGTACTGACCGGTTCTCCAATCCGAAAAGAATTAGCGGAAGGCGTTGCCGCAAAAGCTATTTCATTCACTGGCTTAAATAACGGAAAGCCTGTTGTCTTAATTATTGGTGGAAGCTTAGGCGCCAACGCTGTAAATGTTGCCGTACGAAAAATTCTGCCTGAATTATTAAAAGACTTTCAGGTAATCCACTTATGTGGTAAGGATAAATTAGATACTTCTCTGACCGGCGTAGCGGGTTATGTACAGTATGAATATATCAAAGATGAATTAGCGGATATGTTTGCGTTGGCAGATGTCGTAATCTCCAGAGCCGGTGCCAACGCTATCTGTGAATTATTAAGCCTTAAAAAGCCAAACATATTAATTCCGCTTCCTGCTTCCCAGAGCCGTGGCGATCAGATTTTAAATGCCCGGTCTTTTAAAGAACAGGGTTATAGTGTAGTTCTTGATGAAGATACATTGACTGACGAGCAGTTATTAGATGCAGTTCGCAATGTTTACAAGGATAGAGATTCTTATATTCGTGCAATGGGAAATAGCTCTATGAGCAATCCCATTGATATGATTGTGGAATTAATTGAGAGCGTTGTGAAAAAATAATGGTATATTTCATGTATTACTTTTTACAATAAAGTGTTGTCATTTCCTCGTATATAAAAAAGGAAGGCTATTTGGTTAGCCTTCCTTTTTTATTTTAAATAATCTGCATTCTAACTAAAAACTTAACTTCTTCACTAATTCCTCTTTATCGTCATCATTCAGAATCCCATTTCCTAATTGTACAGACACAGTATCATTCTCATAACGTGGAATCACATGCATGTGGAAATGGAATACAGTCTGTCCGGCTGCTTCCCCATTATTCTGCAGAATATTCAAACCATCACAATTCAATGCAGCCTGCATCTGGGTTCCTGCTCTTTTAGCAATCTTAATAATATGTGTTAAAGTATCTTCATCAATCTCATATACATTTGCGTAATGCTGCTTCGGTAATATAAGGGCGTGCCCTTTCGATGCCGGATTAATATCTAAAATCATCCTTACCATTTCATCTTCATAGATGGTTGCAGATGGAATCTCTCCCTTTGCTATCTTACAGAAAATACAATTATCCATTCTGATTTCCTCCATAAACTTTTTTACATTTTTTTCGTTTTTTTGACAAATACATTTCATCAATCATAAATTATGATAGCACCGATACGCTTTTTTATGCAACTTATTTTTCGCTTGTCGAAAATCTCCTTTACACAGCTCAGACGCCGTCGAAGTTTGTCTTACGCTTTTTCTTGCATAAATCCTTATTATTTGCTACATTTTTCCCATAAACACTTACATTACTGCGTAAACATCGCAGTACATTAGTATACTAATACATCATATTTGAAATAACTATGCTACATATATTGTCACTCTGCAAGGCAGAACAGCGACTACGCAGACTGATGACAACAGCGCAAACAGTGGACCAGTCAGTCCGGTTAGGTTAATTATAAATGTATCCGTACACTAACATAAGTAATTGCGAAACGCCAACAAGCTAGGGAATTGTCAGAATTGTTTGTGACAGATAGCTGTTTGCTACATAGTCTATATGTGACCCTCTGAAAACGTCGGCACTTAGGCTGTGTATTTTGTAGCCTTAGTGTCCGCTACGTTTGAAGGAAGCGAGAGTGCGTCAAATATAGATTATGTAGTAAGCAGCTATTTGCACAAACAATTCTGACAATTTGCGGATGGGCTTCACTTTCGCAAATGCCTAGTACACTAACACAAACAAAGGAGATGAATCTACTATGTATGATACCGTATTTATGCACCAGATGCTTCACCAGCTCAGAAATCCTCTGACGTTTCTTTACAGTTCACTGCAAATCTTAGAAAAAGATATGCCCGAAGTAAAGGATTATCGTTATTGGGCTGAAGCAAATGACGATATGCATTATATACTAGACATTTTAAACCAGATCACATATTTTATTAATGCTTCCTCTGAAAATTTTAAAGAATGTATGATATCCGATATGATAGAAACCTGTATTGACAATGCAGACATTCCTATCCCAGTTTTTTATAAAACTATAACGAAGAATGCCACCGTACAGGGCAACCGAAAATATCTGCAAATTGCGCTCGTTTCATTGCTGAAAAATGCGTATGAATCCGGTGCAAAATCCATTCATGTTTCTTTAAAGCAAATGGATACTTTCTACGTTATTACTGTTAAAGATAATGGCAAAGGTATGACAGAAGTCACTCAAAGTCACATCTTTGAACCATTCTACAGCGAAAAAGAACAGCACAGCGGACTTGGACTTCCATTAAGCCAATCAATCATTCACAATCATAACGGTAAACTAACCTGTCAATCTGAACCGGAAGTCGGTACTACAATACAAATATTACTTCCTTCACCGTAAAGATTACTTGTGACTCGCATACTGACACATGTATCTTTAACCTAACTGCGCTGCATATTTTGTCACCCTGCAAGACAGAGGGAGGAAGCGTAGCGGTGGCTACGCAGACTGACGACAACGCCGCAAATAGCAAGATAGGCAGTGCAGTTAGGTTAATAAAAAATTTTTCGCTATACTCTATCTCTTATCCAAACACAAACAACTGATCTAACATACGAAGCAATTGAAAATCTCCCTTTGCTGTCATTTCCCCTGACATAAATGCTCTTTGGAAGGTCATTTTTCCACGGATGATCGTCTGTAACATTTCACTTGAAAGCTTCGCATCCACATCTACGTTATCCTTTGCACCATAGTAGCATTTCAAATCCGTATTATTTACTTCAACCAAATAATTTTTCTTTTTGTCCGTAATCTGGAATCGATAGGTTGCTTTGAAGTCTGCCTGTGGATAGAAATGAGATTCAAAATCTTTTACATATTCCATTCCTGCCTCTGTTTCCTGTCTGCTTAACATTCCTTTGAACAGATTAGATAATTCCTGTATATCTTCCTTCTGCTGCTTCACATACGAATCATCCGATGCATATTTGGAAAGCTGCTCACTTTCCTGTGGTGTCAATTCAATGCCCTTAGAACGTAACACCGATTTCTTCACCGCCTGATTGCTGGTAGGCAGCATCGGATATTTCTGTCGAATAGAACGATATAGATTTTCCGCTGTTTTTTCAATCAGACTTGTATACTGCTCATTCATTTCAAAGGACAGTAAATCATCTACATACCCACTCAATTCACTGCAAGGCATACCACCTAACATTTCCCATGCATTAATCAGTGTCAATGCAGCTTCTTTTTCTCCATGAGTAATGGACATGGCAACGGGAAGCATGTACAATGTACTGATTTTTTCCTTGTCACCATATAACCAGCAGGCATCTAAAAACTGCTGCATATAACCACCAATGCCAAGCCATTCTACCGTAACCGCCAAGATAATACCATCTGCATCCTTTAATGTCTGAGGCAATGTTTCTATGCTATGTTTCTGCTCATATATATTAAAACGCTCTACCTGTACATTCAGTTCCTCTAAGACCTTCTCCATCTTTTCTATTACATATAAAGCCGGGTCATCTAATACCCCTCTGCCACCATAATAAATATTTATCTTCATAACTTCTGCTCCTTCACTTAACCACATGCTTTATCTAACTTAACATTTCTGCAAAGTGGTGTCAATAGTCACAGAAAATCATATTCAATTTCTGCAAAGCAAATCCTGTCTCCTACTTCTAATTTTACAATTTCATTCATTTCTAATAGTTCGCCATTTACAAAGGTTCCATTGGTCGAATTCAAATCTCTGATATAATATTCCCCTTCCTCACATTCAACCTGGGCATGCATACGACTGACGGAACAACTCTGCAAAACACCATCTGCCCAGTCTTCTCCTTTACCAATCACAAAAGGAAACTTTGTCAACAGAAAATCCGATTCCATTGCTGAGTTTTTACACACCAATCGCCTGGTAACAGGTTGCAGACCTTGATTCAAAAACATTGTACTATCCCTTGGAATAGTTGTATTATGTTCCGTTCCATATGTACCAGAAGGCTCGCAGATAGCAACTGCTGGTTCCCCCTTATTCAGCATACTATTTTTCGTTTCTTCTCTCTCCTGTATGATATCCTCTTTTTCATAAGATAGCTCTTTCTTTTTAAATAGTTTCTGAAACAAACCTCCACTTAGTGTTAGTTTCTCCTCAGTGTCATCATCTGTCCACTCCGGCATATATTCACCTTTCATTTCCGAGGTTTCCTTAAATATATCTTCTTTTCTTATTTCCACCTGTGGCCGAAATGCCGATGAAACTTCCATTTCCCTGATAGAAAAATTCTCTGTTCCAGCTAACCGATACCATTCATAAGCAGCTGCCACACCTGTTTTATCTTGATAATTCAGATAATTCAAAAGATATTCCAATAGCTTATGCATGCCCACCTTAGCTGACTCATGCCACCATGGATAATAGCAGAAATCATACTGACCGGTATCCATATTCATAAAAATATACTCTGGTCGCAATAGCAATCCATCTTCCGGAAGAAGATACAATTCTAACTCCTGCAATACCTTTTTTACGTCTTTTATCAAACGCTTCAACCTTGTGTAATCCATAGAAATTTTTTCTACAATTCTGTCTAATGATTGCTTAGAACTGATTTCATAATAAAATTCAACCTGACCATTTTCATAATGCACCTTTGTCGGCAACAATCCATTCACGTTATTATTGGAAAGCATTGGTATTCTATAATCTGTTTCCCACAACTTCATTTCTTCTGTTTTATTTTCTTCCTTCAAAATAAGATAATTATGTTGCAATTCTCTCTGATAATGTGTAATCAATCCAGTGCCTCCTTCATAATATACTGGGTTCTGATATAATCAGTTCCTCTTATTCGCAGTCTAGTGACTTCATAAGTATCAGAAAATGCTTTTTTGTACAATTCTGACAGCTTAAATTCTGTCTTACAGGATACTTTTACATAAACAGCATTTACGGTAATGTCTACTTCACTTACTTTGCTTCCTAACAATTTATCATTCGTTAATTTCTTCCATTCATTCTGCATATATTTTTTGCATTTTTTGTCACTTCCCTGATAACATACACCTCTCAGGGTAACAGCATGTATGGATTTCTCAACAAGACAGCAATCATACATATAACAGCTAATATAAAGAATTGACAATAATGCTATTACAATCACCGGAAGCAATAACGCTGCTTCTACTGTATAACTTCCTTTCATCCATTTTCTCACATATACCTCCAATCCACTACTATGGCAACATACTAACTGCAAGCTACCAGCTCCCACCATTCATTAACTGTAACAATATATATTGAAGTAATACAAATGGAACAAACGGCAATTCTGTCTTCAAGTTTCCCTTTCTACATCCCATTAATAGCAATCCGTATACACCAGCCAGAATGGAAGACTTCGTAAGCAACTCTACCATATGAAAAAATGGATAGAACATTCCCAGCACAAGAAATAACACACCATCTCCTAGCCCCATTCCAATCTTGCTAATTGTGCTTACGCCAATCATGAGCATTCCCACTATCATTCCACTAAACTGCGTAATACCAACAATACCATTTACAAAACATTGATACAGTATTCCCGACATACCTCCCATAAGAAGTAACGCCATAGGCAACTTTCTCGTTCTGATATCACAACAGGTACCAATTGTCAATAAACCACTTAACCAAATCGTTACCACATCTACTCACTCTCCTCCACATACACTACAACAATTCTTATTTCCCACATTCTCTTTCTTTATTTTTTGAATATATCTTTTTAAAGTGCTGCAATTTTTATCTGTATGATACCTCTCACCATACAACGTGATATATAGAATAATTTGTTTCTCCACCAGGATATCTTTCGCACATTGCTGGCAGGATTTATAGATTCCTCCCTTTGCATTTCTTATACTCACTAAATCAGTAGACCTAACAGACTGTATTTCTCTCGTTAGATATCTGCAATCTTTTGTCAAATGATACACGGTACCATACTTTGTAATGTATACATATTGCGTGTCACTACTATATTCCTCATTCGTTCTATTCCCCACCCATGCTCTTGTCACTGCTTCCTGCCTAATTCCATACGTTCGCTTTCCAAACAATGCAATCGGCAATACTGCATCATATTCAGCAACGAGATGAATTTCCTCCTTCTGCTCTAAGTATGTGCTCTTACTATAATCAATCCCTAATGCTCCATTAGAAATTACAGGATGGCTGACAACAGAATCTTTCAAACATAGAAGCATTCTTGCTGATGCATATTTTTTCAAACTGTCTTTCTGCTTCGCTGAATCATCCGTAAAAACAGACACACTCCAGGATAATTCCTCCGCTGTCTGCATCAGCGCATCCTGTACCTTTATTTCTGTCAAGAAAACAAGTGCTATACTTAAGATTGTTAGAATTGCACACAGGAATAAAGGAAGCACGATTGCCGTCTCCAATGTAAGACTGGCATTGAAGAAATGAAACGATGTCCTCTTCTTTTGGAACACACAGTTCTGTGCTGGCCGGATAGAATATTTGCTTAGACTCTTATTTACATGAAGAACTCTGAAATACTTGTTAATTTGAATACGTTTACCATTCCTTTCAGAAAAAGACATCGGTTCATTCCCTCCTTTCCTAACACACGTTTAAAAATTCATTCCTACAAATCAATACCTCGTGCTGAAGGCAATTTTCCATATACTAATAACCTGCTATTTTTTCATATACATATTCCTGACCATTACTTTGATATTGGTATGTTGTCTGAAAGCCACCTACACACTCGTCCATTTTAAAAGTATTATCTTCTGCAATTCGCTGCACCTCCCATTCCATAACATCCATAGCGCGCAAAATCAATTGCCGCTCCGCAGAATGAAACAATAAGATTTTAAGGTAATCTTCATAGCATAACCCACCCTTTGCTTCTTTTCTTTCGTTCATAACCGACGACGTATCTGTCATGCCTGTCAGCGACAACTGCCATGTTTCTTCATTCTTCATCAATGGAACCTTTTTTTCCTGCAATAAATTTTTTACATCTAACACGCTTTCCCCGCCTGCCCATGCAAATAAAATCAAATATTCTGTTACCTTTACTACAAGACCATTTCCTAAATATCCAGTCAAAGCTACCGCTAATACCTCTGCCTGTTGTCTCATTTCCTGATTACTCAGCAAATACATAAAATTACACGCTTCCCTAATAGTTAAAATATCCAACGCTACAGCCTCTACATTTTTTCGGTCAGAATTTTTTCCTTTCAATATGTACTCCATTTCATAGGACAAGGTTCCTTCATCATTAGGATTTTGATAAGTAGAAAAATGTCTCATTAAATAAGCCAAATATACAATCCTGTCCGTTTGCGTAATATTCTCATCTGCCCCATATGTAAGATTACCTTTTTCTCGCTTACGTCTACTTAATGCTGTGCTTGTATTTACCTTTTTCTGAGATACTGAGATATCACCAAACCAACAAGCATTCTGATCTTTTTTCAATTCTTCCGCAACATCCGCAGGATTCGTTAGCTCCTCCGCCTTCTTCTTTTCTGCTTCATCAATTTTCGTTTCCGGATCAAGCTCCACCTTTTGATTTTTTATTTTCTCACCTTCAGTCTCTTTCTTATCTGCTTTTTCTAACAGACTTGTCCACGAAAGAAAATCTTCTACCATCCCAGAAACGTCCTCTCCTAAATATTGGTATTCTTCTTTGACTGCCTGGTCAAAAAACGGTCTGCCATTGTTATCGGTTGCTAACACTACTCCATCAATTCCAATATCAGTAATCTCCATTCCCAGATAATCTGAGGAGCCTGCCTGCCTTTTCCCAGACTCCTCAGAACAGTTCTCTAACAACTTCGAAAGGGACTCACTGTCCATGCCAGAGAGAAAAAACACACCATACTTTTCCCGTAATACGGTATCATAGTAGGATAGCAGATAATTGGTATCCAGTTCTGTTCTTACTTCCATTTTCCATTTCAAAGCCTGTATTTGGCATCCCTCTACTATGGTATATACAAGTGAACAGGTCACTGTCATAATCAGACATAAAAATATGGTTATGTGTCCCTTCATCCTCTACTATACCTCCTTAATATCGCCATTGATTCTACTAAATAGGGTATTAATTAATGAATTTAACTTCTTACGGAATACAATGACCAAGGCAATAATGATTACGATGATTAATATCATCTCTATGGTACCCATACCATCTTCTTCCTCCCAGAATCTCTTTAACCACTGCATACACTCACCCCCTTTCCCAGTACTTATTTGAAAGTGCATTCCTACAAACTACATGTCCCTGGAAATATGACATGCAACTAAACGGTAAAAGAAAACATTGCCGGCACCATAATGATGACTAAAACCACAACAAGCATCAAACCCATAGGCAGCAGTAACTTGGTTGATGCTTCCTCGCCTAACCGCTTGGCACCATTTTTCTTTTCTGCCATGGCATAAGCAGCCTCCTGCTTTAACGTTTCACTAAGACCTCTGCTTCCCTTCTTTACATGTTGTATTAGCAATGCGGAAAATTTATTGCAGGAAGATGTTCCACACCGTCTGCCAAATTGCTCATATGCCTTAATTTCTGCTGTCCCACATTGCATCTGTCTGCAGGCATATAACATTTCTTCTAAAAGATATTTCTTCTGCTTAACTTTTGTTTCCTCATACTCATAAGCTATTTTTTGAAACGCCCCCTTTACTGTCATACCGGCACATATCAACATACTAAACATACTAACCATCTCCGGGTACTCCTCTTTCATACACCTTTCCCGTTCCTTAATGGCTTTATCTAAGTCTTTTTCCATTCCAGCCGATATCATAAACATTGCCACGCATCCAAGCAACAAAAACATTAACCAGTGGTTCATCTCTTTTCTTTCATACACAATGTCATATCCCTGTACTTCTGTGGGCAGAACCAATGTTATCTCCTCATCCTGTTTTACATCCGCTTCCTTAATTGCTTTCTGCAAACCAAGAAACACTTCTTCCTCTATTGTCCTAATAGGTGGCTTTACGCATATTTCATATTGCAGTGATTCCTTTATTTCTCCACAGGATAGCGTTGCTGTGAGCGTACAGTGTAATCCAATTTCCGGAATATCTTCCCTTATAAGCTCTCCATCTTCGTTCACAATGGTATCATCCGAAGTCTCCCATGCAATGCTTACCGGATAGCCATTCATTTTTCCTACAAGATTCAGATTATGACTAACCTCACCCAAAGCTACATTTTCTCCAAGGATTTCTTTCTCTAAATCCAACTTTACTTTTTGCAGATATTCTTTTGCCTGTTCCTCAGAGTACTGTCTTTCGCTGAGTATGATTTCCATATCCTTTTCTGCATCTAATTCTGGTATCTTCGCCAGTAATTCTTCTGCCTTTTCCCCTTGATTATAATTGTTTCGGTACAGCATTCCTTGAGACAATGTATCCTCCTCTGTAAGAATTGCTATGATACAAATAGCAACCGTCGCAAAAAATACAACTAAAATGCAAGTAATTTTCTTTTCATAAAATGCTGCAACCTGTTCTTTTACTTTTCCAGGAGCTAAGATATGGTACTGTTTATATACTAATTTTTTTGATACCAGATTTTTAGTAATCGTATGATGACACATCCACACGTAGATCCCACGGGAAATTTTCTTTACTGTCTTCACTTTTTTCACCTCACATCTACATGGAAATATTCATAATCCGTTCTCCAAGCCAGACTGCAAAACCATACACCAGAAGACACGCCGACATAATGAGAACTCCAGTTATATTTCCATACATAACGGAAAAAAATCCAGGAGATGTAACATCAATATAAAAGATGATACAAAATGGAACCAGACGCATAACCTTCTCCTCCATTTGTTTTCCTGTGAGAATGGTCTGTATTTCTTCTTCCACCTCTATCTTCATACTAATAATATCTGCGGTATCACGTATCATGACGCCCAAATCTCCCCCAGCTCTTTTCCCCGCATGAAATACCTCTGCAAAACTTTTGATTTCCTCAATCCCACTTCTCCACGCCAAATTATCCAATGCTACTTCAATACTTTCATTCTGTTCCATCTTATGACATAAAATTAAAAATTCTTCTGTAAGAAGCCCATCTTCCCCATACATGCGTATCAAGTCTTTCACAGCCTCACGAAATCCGTTTTCTACAGAATACCCAGCCTGCAACGCACTACTGACAGCTAATATACCATCCTTAAACTGGGATTTTAAAAGAGCTTTGCGTTGTGCCACTTTCCGCGTTTTTTCTTTTTGATAACCGGGAATCATTAACAGAAATAATGCCATAGATGCCAATACAGAACGGTAGAATAAATAGCCGGTAATACCAGCAAATCCAATATATTTTCCAATCAGAATTATCCATTCTTTTCTGGATAATGTATATTGTTCATACAATCTTTCTCCATGTGTATTACTGGTACAGTCCTGCTGCCTTAAGCTTGTCCACAGCGAAAAGACTTTGTTTTGAAACCAATTTGCCCAGAATTTTTCCTTCCACTTCTTTTTCTTCTTCAAATATATACAGTGGACGGATTTGAATTTCTCCATTATCCATACCTGTAATTTCACTAATTTCCAACACCTTTCTACTCTTATCCCGCAATCGTCCAAGATGTACCATAATATCAATCGCAGATGCAATCTGCCTTCGCACAGATTCTAGTGGAATATCCATCCCCATCAATACCATCGTTTCCATGCGACTTAACATATCTCCGGGGGAGTTTCCATGACCTGTACTAAGCGATCCATCGTGTCCTGTATTCATTGCACTTAATAAATCCACCGCCTCGGCACCTCTGATTTCTCCAACCACCACTCTGTCCGGCCGCATACGCAAGGATGCCTTTATCAAATCCCGAATTGTAATCTCCCTGCTGCCTTCGCCATTCATTGCCCTGGTTTCTAATCGTACCAGATTACCAATTCCCTGAATTTGCAATTCTGCACTATCTTCAATGGTAATAATACGCTCTTCTGATGGAATAAAGGAGGACAAAGCATTTAAAAAAGTTGTCTTACCTGAACCGGTTCCACCGCTGATAAAAATATTGTATTTTGCCTTTACTAACATTTTTAAAAAATCTGCCACCTCTTTATCCAAGGCTCCAAAACGGATTAAGTCTTCCATTTGTATTGGATGCTCCGGAAATCTTCGAATGGTGACAATTGGTCCATTTAATGCTACTGGTGGCAATACAACATTTACTCTGGCTCCATTAGGAAGTCTCGCATCTACAATAGGCGATGCTTCGTTAACTGTACGGTTACAGGCAGATGTAATCTGCTGCACCACATCTTCTAGTTTTTCTTTTGAATCAAATGTTTTGTCCCATCGAAACAATCTGCCCGCCCGTTCCACATATATGGTATCATATCCATTAATCATAATTTCTGTAATCGAATCATCATCAAGCAATGTCTGCAATACATCCAGTTTTCGAACGGCATAAAATACATTCTTCTTTACTATCTGCCTTTCCAGCACACTGATATAACATTCCTTTGCCAATGCATGTAATCCTGCATTCAGCATTTCCGATATCTCCTCGTCAGTCACCTCCCTTGTGATATCCACCTCATTGTAAAAATACTCTTGTAGCTGTGTTTTCCACACTTCCATTTTCTCGCTCTGCATATTACTCCTGTTCTTTTTCAACCAATGCTGTCAAATATTCCGTGTATTCCTCATTCATACAAGACCAGAGTTCTTCCTCATTTCCCCATGCATTCACCTTAGGTAAATAAAGAATCTCCATCACACTTAAGCATTTCTGCTGTCCTGTTTTTTCAAGATATTTTTTCAATTCCTCTATCTTGACCGCTGATGAGTAGTCTCTTAAAGATGGCACTAATAATTTACTGCATTCCTGAAAACCCACCTGCATATCGCGCATACTGTTGCTTAATTCTACAACAATGACATCATAATCACTCTTTCCCACAAGTTCGCTAAAAAACCAATTCCAATCTTCCTCCTCCAATGCACCAATATCCGACTGAACCAGCACCGGAGGTAAAATATACAGTCCATCACGCTTTTCTACTGCTGTCTGGATATAATGGAAAATGGTCTCCTTTCGCTCTTTTATGTAATACAGCACATCGGACAAATTTCCATCTTCATGAAAATCGAATCTTCCGGACAGACCTGAAAATGGCTCTAAATTCATAAACAATACCTTTTGTTTTCTTGCCAGCATCCTGCTGTATAACAATCCAAATGTAGTCTTTCCACAGCGATTCACAGGAGAATAGATTCCAACTATTTTCTTTTCAGCCATGTTATATTTCCATCCAGCACTTCCCGACAGCGATTGCACATACCACTCTAACAGGGAACAAACCAGCCGATCTGCTCTCTGATATTTATACACATAGACGAATTCTTCCTTCTTAGTCACCAGTTTATCCTCCGACAGAAGCATAACCCGTTTTGTATGTTGACGAAACGCCTCTTTCTGTTCCTGATCCACCAATATCATCTCTACAGGATGTTGTTCTATGTACTTTTTACATTCGTCTGCATTGACAAATACATGGGGATATAAAGGAATTGTCTCCTGACTCTCCAGATAGGATGCCAACCTGTCTGCATAGACTTTGTCGCGATTGACAATCGCAAGTATTTTTTCTTTCACACTTTCTCCTAATCATAAATTTAATGTAACGATTTCTACCCTCATACTTACCATTCATCTACTTTTTACAAAAACATACACATCAGATACGACAGAAACACAGGTACTGCCATTGGAAGTGTGCGTTTTCTCCATCCATTTTCCAGAAACATCCGCTTCTGATAATATAAATTTTGAACACATAGCACAAAGCCTGTCTCACGCAATTTTCTCACCACCAAAACTGCGATTACCATAATTGCCCAGATTCCTGCTACTATAAATGCCATGCCAAGGCACACTGCTCCTTTATTAATACCCAAAAAACCTGCCGTAACCATACATAATTTACAATCTCCAGCCCCTAATTGATGCAGGAAATACAACGGAATCCCCAGTGCAAACACAATCACGCAAGCAAACACCCAATTGACAATGCCACTTACACTATACTGGATTCCCTGCATAAGCAAACCCATCACACCGCCTGCCACAATACATGCATTCGGTATTCGTCTGTAATTGCAATCCATCACAGCAGCAATCAATAATACAATCCCAAAACTATAATCAGCTATCTTTGCAACTCCAACGGTATCCCTCCTTCGTTTACTACTTCTTTTTCCGGAAAATTTGTTTGAGCAAAACAGATTCTATATCCCGATGATTCTCTTTTGACGGGATGATGTTCTCCCCCTTAAGGATATCTTTAGTATACTGATTTTTATTAGAAAAATCTATTGATAGATTTGATAAATCCGTTTTTTTAAATTTCTCTTATTTTTACAAAATTTAAATAAAATTTAACGCAAAGAGCAATATAAACCCTGGAAATCCAAGGAAAATAATGAACAATACACTAATTGGATTTAAACCGATTCGGCATGACATATCCTGCAAAATCATCCATTCATTTAAAAATATAATTCCTATACAGCCTGATAAGCCTCTTAATAACATGGTAAGAATTTTTCCTGCTCTACTTTTTTTCAGCATCCTGCACAACTCTTTTTCTTTTTCATATATACTTATGCTAGCTTTTCTTTCTTCATTCCTATTACAAGATTTACCATTATATTTTTTTGATTACAGCAGATACTAGTACCAAGATAAGTGATAACAAAGCACGTAATTCAAACAAAGGTCGTGGAAGCGAATTCAGAAATTTGAAGATAAGTGATGGAAACACTTGTCTTCAAAATAGATAATTTTCTAACATGGAGGTGTAACGTATGGCAAGCAACAGTTCTAACAGAATGGAAGTTCCTGAAGCGAAGGCAGCTATGGATCGTTTCAAAACTGAGGTAGCTAATGAACTTGGGGTACCTTTAAAAGAAGGTTACAACGGTGACTTAACATCTGCTCAGGCTGGTTCTATCGGTGGCGAGATGGTTAAGAAGATGATTGCTGCTCAGGAAAGACAGATGTCTGGCAAGTAATTCATGTAAAAAGAAGGCATGGGGATGTTATTCCTCATGCCTTTTTTGTAAACCAGTTATTCATTATTCGTTGTACTAGTATATAATTTGTTCTAATAACTATAATAACACTTTTCTCTCATCCACATACTTCTTTATGTTGGACGCATTTACATATTTTCTTGCATTGCCGCCTTCTTCAATTACAAGGGTTGGTGCCATCATGATGTTATATTTTTTTACCAGGTCAGCATTTTCCTCTGCATCAATAATCTGGTAATCCACATCTCCTAAATAATCTTTTGCCACCTTACAGTTTGGACAACGCTTAGTGGTGAATAGATAGCGTTTGGATTCGGTTGGTGTTATGGTCACCTCGTCTTTTGTAATTTTTACAATGTTTGTCTTTACCTTATGAAGCTTGGAATGCTCTATGTCATATAAGACTCGGTTTTTATATTCCTGAGCTTTTCCTTCATTCCAGTTTTGAACAGGACGGTAATAGCCGGTGATGCGGCTGTACACTTCTGTTACCTCGCCACAGTGTGGACATACCTTCTGCTCACCTGCTAAATATCCGTGGTTTTTACAGATAGAATAAGTTGGTGATAAGGTGTAGTACGGCAACTTATAATTCTCTGCTATCTTACGAACCAGATTGGCCGCTGCTTTCCAGTCTGGTAATTTTTCTCCTATAAATGCATGGAATACAGTACCGGATGTGTATAATGTCTGCATATCATCCTGAATATCCAATGCATCAAATATATCTGCTGTGTACTCTACCGGTAAGTGAGAGCTGTTGGTGTAATATGGCACATCTCCCTCGTTACCTGCCGTAATGATGTCCGTCCATTTTGCTCTATCGTGTTTTGCCAGACGATAGGCTGTTGATTCTGCCGGAGTCGCTTCCAGATTATACAAATCACCATACAATTCCTGATAATCTGACAGACGTTCACGCATATGATTCAACACATTTTTTGTGAATTCCTGTGCTTCATATTCTGTCAAGTCTCTGCGAAGCCAGCATGCGTTTAAGCATGCTTCATTCATACCTACCAGACCAATGGTAGAGAAATGATTGTTAAAGGTTCCTAAATATCGCTTTGTATATGGATATAAACCTTCCTCTAACAGCTTGGTAATCACTGTTCTCTTTGTCTTTAAAGAACGTGCTGCAATGTCCATCATGCGGTCAAGACGCTGGTAAAATTCTTCCTCGCTGTTTGATACATATGCGATTCTTGGCATGTTAATGGTAACCACACCAACGGAACCGGTGCTTTCTCCTGAGCCAAAATATCCACCCATTTTCTTGCGCAGTTCACGCAAATCCAAACGCAAACGACAACACATACTGCGGACATCACTTGGCTCCATATCGCTATTAATATAATTCGAAAAATATGGTGTGCCGTATTTTGATGTCATTTCAAATAAGAGACGATTATTTTCCGTATCTGACCAGTCAAAATCCTTGGTAATGGAATAAGTTGGAATCGGATACTGGAAGCCACGACCATTGTAATCGCCTTCAATCATAATTTCGATAAAGGCTTTGTTTACCATATCCATTTCTTTTTTACAGTCCTTGTAACAGAAATCCATTTCCTCTCCACCAACGATTGCTGGAAGCTCTGCCAAATCCGCTGGAACAGTCCAGTCTAACGTAATATTGGTAAATGGTGCCTGACTCCCCCATCTGCTTGGTGTATTGACTCCATAAATAAATGACTCAATACATTTCTTAACTTCTCTATAAGAAAGATTGTCTACCTTTACAAAGGGTGCCAGATAGGTGTCAAAGGACGAAAATGCCTGTGCTCCTGCCCATTCATTCTGCATAATTCCTAAGAAATTTACCATCTGTGTACACAGCACAGATAAATGTCTTGCCGGTCCGGATGTAATCTTGCCAGTTACGCCGCCCAATCCTTCTTTTATCAACTGCTTCAATGACCATCCTGCGCAATATCCTGTCAGCATGGATAAATCATGAATATGTATATCTGCGTTCCTATGGGCTTTTGCTATTTCCTCATCATAAATTTCTGACAACCAGTAATTCGCTGTTACGGCTCCGGAATTGTTGAGAATCAAGCCACCGACTGAATATGTCACGGTAGAATTCTCCTTCACGCGCCAGTCTTCAACCTTCACATAGCTGTTCACAATTTCCTTATAATCTAAGATCGTGGTACTTACATTTCGAACCGTCTCTCTTTTTTTGCGATATAAAATGTATGCCTTTGCCACTTCTGTGTAGCCACTCTGCTCCAAAACACGTTCCACACTATCCTGGATTACTTCTACAGATATGGCATTCTCCTCTATCTTACTGTTAAAATCTGCCGTTACGCGAAGCGCCAGCAAATCTATAATGTCAGCTGTATAGAGCTGTTCCGTTGCTACAAATGCTTTTATAATTGCATCCTTTATCTTTCCCAACTGAAAATCTGCTGTTTTTCCATCGCGTTTAATTACCTGAAACATAACAATGCCACCTTCCCCATTTATGCCTTATCTATTAAATTACATACGTCCATCTATGCAACAGCTTTTCTCTGCCATTACATTAAAGTGTGTTTAAAAATTGATTTCTACCATCCATCCTGTAGAAAACAATTTTTAAACACACTCTGGCTATCCGTATGAGACATATTACGATTGTATCAAAATAACTTTGCCAGGTCAACACAAAATATACAATATCTATTTTATACATTGTTATGCATACACAATATATTGTGGTTTATAAATTTGCTATTGACAAATGAATAACTGGAAATTACGACTTTTTTTGAATTTATCTTTACAAACTTGCACAAGATATGCGATTCAAAAAACTTTTTTCACAAACATATGTTTTGTATTTTATGCAGAACAAAGTGTGGAAGCACAACTTGGGAATTTAGCTTACTTTTATATACTAGGAAATTTCATACATCACATCATACAACGAACTGTTACAATTTCCCAGTATATAAAAAACCACCACACGGCTCATATCCCATGTGATGGTTTTATATGCATATCTTATTCTGCTACATATGGCATTAAAGCGATATGACGAGCTCTCTTAACTGCAACAGTTAATGCTCTCTGATGCTTTGCACAGTTACCTGTGATTCTTCTAGGAAGAATTTTACCTCTTTCAGATACATATCTCTTTAATTTATTTACGTCCTTGTAATCAATAACGTTATCTTTACCACAGAATACACAAACTTTCTTTCTTCTGCGTCCGCCTCTTCTCTTCATTGGAGAATCTGCTCTATCACTCTTTGTAAAAGCCATTGTTGTGACCTCCTTCATTAAATCTTAGCTGAATGGTAACTCATCATCTGTACCATCCGGAATGTTCATAAATCCATCGCCTGCTGCCATGCTTGGAGCTGGTCTTTCTGCCGGTGTGTATCCACTTCCGCCATCAAATCCGCCACCAGAAGCAGCACCTTTACTATCTGCAAATTCCTGATCTTCAACAACAATGTCAGTTGTATAAACCTTCTGACCATCTCTATTTGTGTAACTACCTGTCTGAATACGACCGGTAATTAACACACGCATTCCCTGACGGAAATACTTTTCAGCAAATTCAGCCGAACGGCCAAATGCAACACAGTTAATGAAATCAACTGTCTGCTGGTCTCCATTATTGTTATTTCTGGAAAATCTGCGATCTACTGCAAGACTGTATCTCGCAATAGCCATTGAGGTATCATTCTGAGAATATCTCACTTCCGGATCTCTCGTTAAACGTCCCATCAAAATTACTTTATTCATATTAACCTCGATTCTACATCGTAGATTTACAATCTATCTGATGTTTAAAACACATTAACTGTAACCTTATCGATGCTGCTATGAATTGCTACGCGAGAACGAAACCTGCGTTTAATTTCATAATTACATCCAGATTCTTATGCTTCTTCTTTAACGCATAAGTATCTAAGTACATTGTCCATAATACGAACCTGAGATTCGATTTCAGCCGGTGCTGTAGTCTCAGCTTCAAACTTGATGAAATAGTAGAAGCCTTCCTTCATCTTCTGGATTTCGTAAGCTAATCTCTTCTTACCCCAGTCTTCTACTTCTGTGATGTTGCCGCCTGCACGAGTAACATACTCTTTTGCTTTTTCTACAACTGCAGCACGTGCATCATCTTCGATTTTTGCATTCACAACAAGTGTTAATTCATACTTAGTCATGCTTTTTGTACCTCCTTTTGGTCTCTGGCTTTCGGCTCTTTGTCCGAAAACAAGGAATTAATAACATATCACAAATACATACTTTATCATAATCATAGCTTTTTTTCAAGCTTTTTTTCATATTTCTTTGCTAATACTTTTCGATTTTACTCCACCGGTTTTATATTCTTCACATTCTTTTCGACCAGCTTTCGTGCAATCATAATCTGGTGCCCACAGCCCATGCATTTCAGACGAAAGTCTGCACCCACGCGCATCACTTCCCACTCTTTGCTTCCGCATGGATGTTGTTTTTTCAATGTCAATACATCTCCTACCTGTATATTTAACGGCATTTTTATTTCCTCCTAATTGTGAACTACAATCTGTGACAGCACTTTTCCAATGCTATCGTTGATAACCAGACTTGCTCTTGCTTCTGCCTGTGTTGCTGCTTTATTAATCAATACAAGCTTTCTTCCCCGATAATAATCTATCAAACCGGCTGCCGGATACACCACAAGGGAAGTTCCTCCAATAATGAGCATATCTGCCTGAGAAATATCATTGATCGCGTGTGTCATCACATAGTTATCAAGACCTTCTTCATACAACACCACATCCGGCTTAATATCCCCACCACATTCACAGGTTGGAATTCCCTCTGCATGAAGCATATAGGCTGCATCATATTCTTTTCCACAACTTCTACAATAATTGCGATGCACGGAACCATGTAACTCCCAGACACGCTTGCTACCTGCCGCCTGATGGAGACCATCTATATTCTGTGTCACCACTGAAAGCAGCTTACCTGATTGCTCTAATTCTGCCAGCTTATAATGGGCAGCATTCGGTTTTGCATCCAGACATAACATTTTATCTTTATAAAAGCGGTAAAATTCCTCTCTTTTCCGCATATAAAAGGTATGACTCAATATCTGTTCCGGTGGGTATTCATATTTCTGGTGATATAAACCGTCCACACTTCGAAAATCCGGTATGCCGCTTTCTGTTGATACTCCTGCCCCACCAAAAAATACTATATTTTTGCTGTCATCTATCATTTCCTGTAACTGCTTAATTTTTGTCATATACACTTCCCCCTGTAAACAATATATGTAAACAAAGCGTGCAAGCACACTCTCGCGAACTTAACTTACCTATGTGCTTGCACGCTTTGCCGCGCCGAGTGCGGTCGCTTGCGACACACTACATTTCGCGCGAGTGCGCTTCATTTTTTTATATACTAGGAAATTTCATACATTACGTCATGCAACGAACTGTTGTAATTTCCTAGTATATAAAAAACCAGTACATCATCTGTACTGGTTATAGTTGCGGGGGCAGGATTTGAACCTACGACCTTCGGGTTATGAGCCCGACGAGCTTCCAGACTGCTCCACCCCGCGTTATCAATTATTAGATGCATTTTTTAATGCGATGCATTTTTCAATGCATTTGTATCATATACCCATTTCACCATTTTGTCAAGGTTTTTTACTTGACGAAATATTCTATTTTTTGACAATGCATAAAAAAAATTATCCACGAATTATCACATGGAGGCTTCGATATCACACCCCCTCCAAATAGGCAATCAAGAAGCCCGCATTTTCCTAAGCAGACTTCTTTCTAAGCAGACTACCTCCAATCCAGAACAGTAACATCTCCACCACCACAATTGCAATCAACATAATTCCAAAATGCATAAAAAACTCATCCGGCAACATCAAAATGATCGGGTCTGTCTCATAATCAAAGAACCAGTAATCATTGCGAAACATCATCTTGTGAAAAAATACAAAAAATCCATCCCAATCAATTGCCATATATCCCACTACAAGCACAACCAGCGTAGCCAGTGCCATATCTGCATAGCGCATCCAGCTAAAGAGATTCCATTTTCGGGAAAGTATAATTCCTATTATCAGTAGTGGTAATGAAACCATCAGCCCATACTGAAAAAATAACAAAATATGCTTCACCTCTTCAAAATGAATCTCCGCCGGCTCCGACATTGGAAGCGTTGGAAATTCTAATTTATCAGGGCCAAAAAAAGTATTATAATCAATTAACACATCATAATTTTCACGAATTTCCTCTTCGTTATATCCAGAGTGGCTTTCTATATCAAGACTTTTGATATCATGATAATACAGTGGTCGGAAATACAGAACAACCGTTACTGCAAAGGACAAGATAAACAAAATACCTACTATTGTCATAATCACATTAAACCACATTTTATTTTTCATGATTTCCTCCATAACAACTTATCAACGAATACCCTATTCTTCCGATTGCACTACGTTACAAATAGCTGCTACAATGCCAAAAATAATACCTGCAATCGGCCAGACAATCCATGTGAAGCCCCAGTCCATCGTAACCAGACTCCATCCTAAATAAATGGCTGTAACCGCAGTCCAGTAAATACTTCCTATTTTATCAATTATCTGTGCACCTTTCTTGTTTGATTTTGTGTAATCCCCTTCCTGACAAAGTACCTTTATACAATTTATTTTATAATTACCATAAATAATAAACACAACTCCAATTCCTATAATAACAAACATTGCAATTAAGGCGTATATAAGCAAGATGCCATCATCCATAAAACCACCTATTACTATAAGTGGAACAACAGATAAGATACATAATACGACTCCAACTGTAGTCATCATTGCAGTTGCAGGCCTGTTTTCCTCCTCAATTTGATGGAGCCATTTTTCTAATGAATGATCAATATAAAACGTTTCTTTTTCCAGGTACTCAAATTTCTCCATTTTCATACCATTGTAAATAAAAATACCAACTGCAATGGCAATCAGAACAAATAACGGAACCAGTCCTACACAAATGACTCCTGCATCAGTGAGATAGTTCCCATACTCCTGCAAACCGCCTGCTAAAATCAGTAACGTTGGTGATAAAATACAGAGCAACACACCCAATGCCAGTCTCTTTGAAAAAATAGCAGACATTCTTATATATTCCTCTGCCTCTTCTCTTGAAACATGTCTTCCAGCCGCTTCTTTACTTCCACTTTCATTAGACAGCACCTGTTCTATCCCCAGTTCTGTTGCCAACTCATCCAGATTGCCAAATTCAGAAATTACAATACCAACCGCTTCATTTTCCTTTCTTCCCTCTGCAATCAACTCATTATATTTATCTTCCATCATGGAAGCTAATTCTTGTTTTGCACGTTTTACTTCATTTGTATTAGGAAGATTCAAAAACATATTATCTAAGTAATTCAATATTATATTCATATGCATATCCTTTCTTTTCCTGTATCTTTTCCACATTACTCTGTTGTTTTGGTGAACTTATCCACAACCTCTTTCACAAGCTGCCATTCCTTACATTTTTCTTCGTAAAAGCAACGTCCGGCAGTTGTAATTCGGTAGTAGGTTCTCCGCTTTCCATTTGTCTCGTCCCCATAAAAGGATTCGATATAACCGGCTTTCTCCAATCTGGTAAATGCAGAATACAACGTAGTCTCCTTTATGATATATTTTTCATCCGACATTGTCCGTATCTGCTTGGAGATTTCATAGCCATATGAATCTTTTTGCAGAAGCAAGTATAAAATAATAATATCATTATAGCCGCGTATTACGTCACTACTTATCAAAATTACCACCTCCCACTCTAATTCATCATCCCATACGACTGTCGTACTACTTCTGTCGTAGTAATAATATCATAATTACTACGACAGGTCAAGTAATTCTTAACTTTTTCTCATTCGTATAACTAAACTTTCAAATTCATTCTATCTGCAACCTTGTTGATATGGCTTTCCGTAATTCCAAATTGTCCATAGATTTTTTTCTGTTTTGCCGTAAGACAATAATTTGAAAATGCTGCATAGTACTGGATCTCCAACCCGAACTGCATCCAAAAAACGCGGTGACTCTTCATCCATTCCACCTAGTAAAGAAAAGCAAAAAAATGGAGGTATCCAGTTTCCCAGAACCTCCATTGTCTTATTTCAAATCTCGCTTCTAATCCCAGAGTTTTTCATAGATCGCAACAACATCTTCCTTCGTCACATCCTTTATGGTGTTAGCAGGGCTTCCACTTGCAATGGCATCTGTTGCCATTTTATCTATTACCTCTACAAAATCTTTCTTTTCAATGCCATACTGGGCTAAAGTTGGTATCTCAATTTCCTTACACAAAGCTACCAATGCTTTCAAAAATGCCTTCGCAGCAATTTCATCAGACACATCATCTCCAACTGCACCAATTGTTCTTGCAATAGTTGCAAATTTTTCATAACAACCATCTAATGCAAAGGTCAAACATTCCTTAATTAACATGGCATTGGAGATTCCATGTGGCACATGAAACATCGCACCGATTGGTCGGCTCATCCCATGCACCAGGGTAACAGAAGCATTGTTGATACAAACACCAGCTTCATATGCCGCCATCGCCATTTCTTCTCTTGCTTTTTTATCACTGCCGTCTTTCCACGCGGCAGGAAGATACTTGAAAATTCTTTTAATAGCAGATAAAGCAAACATATCTGTTATTTCATTGGATTTTCTCGAAGTATAAGATTCTACTGCATGGGTCAGCGCATCCATTCCGGTCGCTGCTGTAATCCCCTTTGGAGCTGTCAAGGCAAATGCCGGATCGATAATAGCTACATCAGGTAATAACTTTTCTCCTTTTAGAAGCATTTTTATATTCTTTTTCGTATCAGTAATTACCGTGAATTTTGTAGTCTCAGAACCGGTTCCCGCTGTGGTTGGAATTAAAAGCATGGGTGGAAATTTACCTTCAATCTCCTTTCCCATTAAGTCTCCAATATTGCATTTTAATGTGGCAACAACTGCAATGGCTTTGACTGAATCCAATGGACTCCCCCCACCAATTCCTATTAAGAAATCACAGCCTGATGCTTCATATGCACTTACTCCTTCGGCTATCATCACATCAGTAGGTTCCCCCGTAATGTCATTGAATATCTCATAGTCAATGTTCCATTTTTTTAAATAGTCCATAAGAATTTCAACAATTCCTGTCTTAGTTACAATTTTTCCTGTAACAATCAATGCCTTTTTTCCAAGACTCTTAACAGCATTTTCTGCCAGAACCAACGCATTTTCACCTATAAATGTTCTTCCCGGTACGGTAAACTGATATGCCATGTCAACACTCCTTATCTTAAATTATTATTAGGCATTTGCGAAAGTGTAGACCATCCGCAAATTGTCAGAATTGTTTGTGCAAATAGTTGCTTACTACATAGTCTATATTTGACGCGCTCTCGCTCCCTTCAAACGTAGCGGACACTAAGGCTGTAAAATACACAGCCCAAGTGCCGACGTTTTCAGAGGGTCACATATAGACTATGTAGCAAACAACTATCTGTCACAAACAATTCTGACAATTCACTACCTTATTGGCGTTTCGCAATTACCTATGAACAAGAAACACATATAGTATAGCAGATTTACCGCTTATCGTCATCTATATTCATAAATATTTCTAATATGACAACTGCACTCCACTGTTTCTTCCCGATACACTTTTTGTCTGATAAGTGTAATGGAGTGCAGTTATCCTGTAACTTCCATGTACTTTGTGATATGTCAGTAATTACGAAATATACCTCGCTTATGTATCCATCTTCTATGGTGTACTGTTTCATTCCCAAATACCAATGTTTGTATGGTAATTCCATAAGCAGCTTCTAATTGTTCTAAATTTCTGTCTTCATAAAAAACAGACAGATACTTCCATTTTTTGCTTCCATGTTCTTTTCTAATCTGTTCTAACAACTGTATCGTTTCTTCCATATGCCAGATATCTGCATTGAGAATGACATGTTTCTCCTGACAGCGAAGAAACTCCTCTCTGCTTTCCTCCCAACAACATCCAAAATCCACAATAATGTTGTCATAATTCATATTTTGTAACATGAGCAACGTAGTTGCACTACACCCAGGGTAATAATCTATTCCGTTTAGGCTAAAGGTACAAACGCCTTCCCCCGTACCGAATATTCTTTCATGTGTACTTTGAAATAATTTTTTTTGGTTGTTGTTATTTCTATTATCGTTTAATTTTAATTTACCAAAATCATTATGAGTATTCAGTTCTGCTAATGCTACCTTCTGTCCTTTACGCTTTTGCATCATTCCCTGCTGTAATACATAATAGGTGACACCAACACCTGTTCTGGTACCAATAACACCCATTTTCCATCCACCAGATGCTTTCTGATGGGTCTTTGAGCCTGTTGTTAATCTTCCAATTTTGCGATTCCCGGATATCTGCATAAGTCGATACTCCACCGCTTTTACTCCCTCAGGACGTTTTCTAATCTCTGGTTCTAAACAATCCATCACTGTCTTCTTAAGCTCTGATGGTATCTTTAATTGACGGAGTATATGACAATACTTGTTATCAACTCTTTGCCCTGTGAGCATATAATACAAAACAGCTCCTATGCCATATACATCCGTCTTTTCACTGTTTGATACGCCAACAAATTGTTCCGGTGCTGCATACCCAACCGTTCCCATGGATAATCTTGTTGTCTCCCCTGTTTCCTGTTTTCTACAGCTTCCAAAATCAATCAGCTTTAATTTGCCTTCAGCTATCAGAATATTGGATGGTTTTAAATCCAGATAAAGAAGGGGTTCCTCTAAACAGCTATGCAGATAATACAGAATTCCACACAACTGTATACCATATTCAATTATACTTACAACCGGGAGTTTTTCCTGATGGTTCATGATGTCCTGCAAAGATTCTCCTGCTATATACTCTTCAATAAGATACAAATACGATTCGTCTTCTTCCATATCGAAAATCACAGGAATTGCAGTATGTTTCAGATCCTTTAGAATCGTAGCTTCCTTCGAAAGCTGTTCATAGAATGGGCGTTTCTTATCAATACATTTTATCGCCCGAAGTTCGTTTAACCGGATATGTTCTGCCTTGTACACGATACCACTTAATCCTGCACCTACTTCTTCGATAATCCGGTATTTACCAAATAATACATTACCCGTCCATTACCCTACCTCCTTTCGTAACAACATTCTCAGCCTTATTAAAACACAGATTGCAAATCTTAACAATAGTCAAAAGAGAAAACCGTAAGATTCACAATTGTTTTTTTTCTTCTTCAAAATTCATCATATATAGTAACCAAATTAATGGCTGTTCATTTATGCACCATGCTATTTTTTATAAACTAATTATTAACAATTTTTCATACCTTTTTTAGTAGACATTTTTCATATTTTTGATATACTAAAGATGTAATAGTCTCATTATTTATAAATAATGCTGTTACAAATAATGGTTTTCAGATTGGAAGTGATACTATGAAGATTGAACGTATAAATGATAACCAGATTCGCTGTACCTTAACAAAAAAAGATTTAGCGGATCGGCAGATTAAACTTAGCGAGCTTGCCTATGGCACCGAAAAAGCCAAAGCATTGTTTCGTGATATGATGCAGCAGGCTTCCTTTGAATGTGGCTTTGATGCGGAAGATATTCCTTTGATGATTGAAGCCATCCCAATATCCTCAGAATGTATCATATTGATCATTACAAAAGTCGAGGATCCGGACGAATTAGATACACGCTTTTCTAAATTTGCTCCATCCGACGAACCAGAATCTGATTATTCTGCGCCAACCTCAAATGGTGCAAATGATGTAATTGATCTGTTCAACCGCCTGCGCGAGGAACACACCGACCCATCGGCAGAATCTGTTTCTGCTGGCAAGCCAGTCGGTAATGCCAAGAAATCTTTAAAACCAATTAAACTGACAGCTATCTACAATTTCGAGACTTTAGACCTTGCCATCAAAGCATCTGATAGCATTCAGACTATTTATCAGGGAGAAAACAAGTTATATAAAGATGAACGGGAAGGAACCTTCATTCTTTTATTAAAACAGTCGAAGCATACACCTGAGCAATTTAATATCATATGCAACCGCCTATCGGAATATGGTACGCCTATCCGTTACTCAGATGCTACTGCTTCCTATATTGAAGAGCATTTAAAGGTTCTCATTCCAGCAAAGGCAATTCAAAAACTTGCTACCATGTCATAGTAAAGAACACTACAAGCGTACAGATAGTAACAATGTCTTTTCAAACACGCTCTAACTAAAGAAACCAGTGTAAGCCAACCTTACACTGGTTTTTTTTCGAATTAAGCTAATGCAGCATTAATCTTGTCCACTAAAGCGTCAGGATCCATACCATGAACCATCGCAGCCTGCTCAAGGCTTTCTCCGATAGAAGATGGGCATCCGATACAATGCATTCCCATCTCCATAAGAATTGGAACAACTACTTCTGTATCTACCTTTAATAATTCGCCAATTGTCATTTCCTTTGTTACTACTGCCATTTTTATTCCTCCTGTTTCTATTACAATGCTTTTACATACTAAAATTCCATTTTAGTATAGTATACCCATGTCCAGATTTCAAGCGGTAATTTTTAGAATTTTACTAGCGTTTTCTATCGTAAAATTCAGTTTTCCTGCGCATATATAGAGCAACTATTGAAACCATTCACTTTCATTATGCAATTTATATACAATTATGTGGTTTTCTTTAAAATTTATGTTGTAATTTACTGTAGTTTCATGTAGAATAGAAAGTAGAAATGCGTGACTGACGAAAGTCCCAGCGCTTGAGGGGTTACTCAAAATTTTATTATCACTCGAATGAAGGGAAGGTTGATTGAATATGAAATTATTAGATTTCGTAGAACAGAAAAATTTAGAAGAATTACAGAATACATTTTCAGAGGCAACAGGTGTTGCAATCGGACTGAAAGACAACGATGGTAATCCTATTACCAAGTTCAGAGCTGGTATCGGATTTGATGCAACAAGTCTGGAATTCTCCGAGGCAATCGTAATAAATGGCGAAAAATTAGGTACTATTGTGTGCGAAGCAGTATCCTCTGAAAAACAGAATATGGACGAACTTGCCCTTAAAAACGTTGGTTCATTAGCAGGCATAATGATTAATGGCTATGTCAATATGGAATTTATACAGAATGCGGGTTCTGAAAACCTGCATATTATCAATGAAGAAATTAAAGGTGCAACTGCTACTGTACAGATCATAGGAAAGAAAGCAAATGAATTAGAGTCTATCGCCTCTAAACAGAATATGTTAGCACTGAATGCATCTATTGAAGCTGCACGTTCCGGTGAAGCTGGTGTTGGTTTCGCTGTCGTTGCAAAGCAGATGGGTGAACTTTCTAAAAAGTCTGAAGTGATTTACAGTGATATCAAAAAGAGTGCAATTGAAATTACAAAGTCCATTGAGACTATGTCAAGTGCACTGGATGCAAATAACTCTAAAAAACATTAATGCATGTAAAAATTATATAACTAATTAACGAAAAGGACTAAATGTTGTATGATACAAGATTTAGTCCTTTTCGTTAATTAGTTATATAAAACTTCAACAGGCATTCGCACAGTAAAACAACTACCTTCTCCCAAGGTACTTTCTAATTGGATTTCTCCCTTATTGTATTCTACCACATGCTTCACAATAGCAAGGCCAAGACCTGTTCCACCGGATTTCTTACTTCGTCCTTTATCCACTCGGTAGAACCGCTCAAAAATACGTTTCTGGTCTTCTTCGCTAATTCCCACTCCATTGTCTCTTACACGGATCACCAACACGTTCCCTGTTTCAACATCAATATTTACCCACACATCGCCTCCCGGCTTATTGTATTTTACACCGTTGTTTACAAGATTCAGTATCAACTCTCGCATTTGCTTTGGACTGCTTTTGACGCACATCGGCTTACATTCAGAATGAAGCGTAACCTGATAATCCTTTGCAATGGGTCCCATGGAATCTAAAATTTCATCCATCAGCGGACACATTCTGACTTCAGTCATCATCTCCACATTTTCATTTGCTTCTAAACGGGAAATCATCAGAATATCATTAATCAGACTGGTCATATTATCTGTTTCCTTCATAATTCTTTGATAAAAGTCTTTCTGCATGGTTTCATCTATACCAAATCCCTGATTAAGCAGTTCTGTATATCCTTTTATGGAAGTAATTGGCGTTTTCAACTCATGAGACGCATTGGAAAAGAATTCCTGACGTATCTTCTTCTCCATCTCTAAACTCGCCACATATTCTCGTATTGCCTCTGACATTTTTCTGGCGGAGGTACTAATCATATTGAGTTCATCATATTTACTCTCTGAAAACTGAAATGGTTCATCAATTTTTTGAACCTTTTCCATCTCCCGGCTGATGGCAATAATAGGTTTTGTAATCTGGTCTGAAAAACGCCAGCCCATTACAATTGTGACACCCATTGCACATAAAATTCCGATTATAATAATTGGCAGCAATCTTTTGGCAAAATCCGTCAGTCCATGGTATGGTTCTGATAATCGAATCACATATTTTTCATCTTGGTTCAGTCTGGCTACATACAACATGTTTGTTTCTAGTGTTTCTGAATAACGGGTAGAATATCCATAGCCGGAATCCATTGCACTCTTTACTTCTTCACGCTGTAAATGATTTTCCAGGCTCTGAATATCCTCTACGGATGAATCTGCCACAACAATTCCATCTGCATTAATAATTGTAACACGTATTTCATCTGTGAAAATATCTTCTGTAATCGTCAGCAGATTCTCCTGTAAATTATCATCATACTCCAGCGAATGCTCTAAAACATGGAGCGTCTGATACATATCCTGCACCGTGGTATCCAGCATAGATTTGCTGATAAAATAAGCTGTGACACTACAACAAATCGCCAATGCCAATACAATTATCAACAGAAACCTTAATAATATTGCTCTTCTCATAGTATCTATTGTCCTGCTACAAAACGATAGCCCACACTTCGCACCGTCTTAATATAGCTGCTACCTTCCTCTCCTAACTTTTTGCGCAATGTCTTGATGTGAATATCCAGTGTACGTGTTTCCACTTCTACTGTATAATCCCATAATTCATTAAGCAATTCTTCCCGTTCCACTACTCTGTTCTGATTTTCTACCAGATAGTTCAGCAATTCATATTCTTTATAGGTAAGGTTCAAAAGCTGCCCCTTCATATAAACCTCCCTTGCTGCATGATTCATGCGAAGGTCGCCATATGACACTGTACTGTCTGCCTGTTTCACCTTCTTCTCTTCTGTTCGGCGAAGCAGGGAGCGCACCCGGGCTGCCAATTCCAATACGCCAAAAGGTTTTGTCATGTAATCATCTGCGCCACCATCTAACCCTGTCACCTTATCATATTCCTTATCCTTAGCTGTGAGGATAATAATGGGTAACTTACTTACTTTCTCCTTCCGGCGAATCAATTTGATGGCATCTAAACCACTCATTCCCGGGAGCATCAGATCGAATATAGCCACTGATGGCATATCTTTTTCCACATTTTCTACTGCCGGTTCTGCGGATTCAAATGCAATAACCTGATAACCATATCCTTCTAAAGCAATCTTTACTAAATTTCTAATATTTTCATCATCTTCAATTACATAAATACTCTGCATACTCACTCATTCCTATCTGTGCGCAGTGCTCCGCACCTTTATACTTTTGTTGAACATGCACTTTTGCTCAACTTTTTCATGTCCCGTCACTATATTAACACACCGTAACCGTTTATTTCCATAGTTAGTGACGATTTCTTCTTATTACAGAGAAAAAGTCCTTGCACTGTATTTCAGCATTGCAACGACTTTCACCCTCTGTCATTCAATTTTTGAGTTTATATTTAACACTAAAAAGTGGTTAAACCAATTTCATTGGCTTTACAATATACGGACATCATGTATAGAACCTGTTTCCTGGAACAGCTCCCACTCACTGATATTTACAGCATGGTCTGCCATTCGCTCCAAATATTTTGCTAACAATAGGAAATCCACATACATATCTGTATGTTCCACATCACTGCGGATTAATTCTACCGCCTGATTTTTAATATCATTAAACTGATTATCTACCTCGTCATCTCTCACATCAATTTGAGATGCCAATTCTGAATTGCGATTAATCAGAGAATCTATGGCATCATGTACCATTCCACTGGTAGTATTCATCATTTCATACAACTGGCTGAGCAGTTTCTCGAACACAGCATCCTGCAAAGTAATGTTTTGCACATCCATCTGCTTGCGCATTCGGATAACCAGCTCTGCAATATCTGCAGCATGGTCACCAATACGTTCCATATCAGTTACTACTTTTAAAATAGCAGAAATCATTCGCAAATCACCTGCCAATGGCTGTTGTCTTGTAATAATAGACAAGCATTTAGATTCAATGCTTCTCTGCATATCATTAATAAAGCGGTCATTTTTTACAATGCTTGCTGCAATCCGGGTATCTCCTCCATCTTTTAAGGAATCAAACATTGTATTAATCGCTGTTTCAACCTGAATACTCATGGTTTTTAACATTTCATGCAGACTACTGAGCTCCATGTCAAATGTTGTTCTGACTGACATAATAACCTCCTTTTAACCAAAACGTCCTGTAATGTAATCCTCTGTACGCTTATCCTGCGGACGGGAGAAAATGTTATCCGTCGAATCAAATTCTACCATCTCGCCAACAAGGAAAAATGCCGTATCATCTGATACGCGTGCTGCCTGCTGCATGTTATGGGTAACCACAACAACTGTATAATCTTTTTTCAATTCAACCATTAATTCTTCTACCTTTAATGTAGAAATCGGATCCAATGCTGAAGTAGGCTCGTCCATTAATAATACCTCTGGTGATACTGCAAGTGCTCTGGCTATACAAAGTCTCTGCTGCTGTCCACCGGATAACCCTAATGCAGATTTTTTCAAACGGTCCTTTACTTCATCAAAAATAGCCGCATCTCTAAGACTTTTTTCCACAATATCATCTAATGTGGATTTGTTCTTAATACCATGAATTCTTGGACCATATGCAATATTATCATAGATACTCATTGGAAATGGATTCGGCTGCTGAAATACCATACCAATTTTTTTACGGAGTAAGGTCGTATCTACCTTTGGGTCATAAATATTTTCACCGTCTAATGTCACTTCCCCTTCAATGCGGACAGATGGTACTAAATCATTCATTCTGTTTAAGCTCTTTAGAAATGTGGACTTACCACAACCGGATGGTCCAATGAATGCAGTGACTGCATTTTCCTTTATATCCATATTAATATCTTTTAATGCATGGTTTTCACCATAATACAAGTTCAAGTCCTTTGTACTGATTTTTATATTTGCCATTCTTACCTCAATTCCCGCCGTCAATCGGCTGTATTGTCATAACTGTGCTTACTTTCTATTATTTACATCTAATTTTTTTGTGATTACCTTTGTCAATATATTGATAATAAATACTATCACTAATAATACAATCGCAATTCCAAATGCAACATCAAATTCGCCCTTTTGCATACTTAAATATAACTGAATGGTCAATGTGCCACCTGGCTGAGACAATTTATCTACATAACCTGTGAAACCATTCTTAGGAAGAAGATAACCACTTCCTGCAGTAAACAGTAAGGCAGCAGATTCTCCTACAATACGTCCAATTGCCAGGATAATACCTGTTACAATACCCGGCATTGCCGAAGGAAGCAGTATAGTACGAATCATATACCATTTCGTTGCACCAATTCCCAATGCACCACTGCGGTAGCTGTCTGGAACTGTCTTTAATGCCTCCTGCGTATTTCTGGTAATCAAAGGCAGAATCATAAGGGTAAGGGTGAAGGAACCTGTCAAAATAGAGTATTTAAAACCGAATACTTCACCAAACACAATCATACCAAACAAACCAAAGATAATAGATGGAATGCCGGAAAGTGTTTCTGTGGTAAATTCAATCATACGCACTAATTTACCTGGCTTTGCATATTCATTTAGGTAAATTGCAGAACCAATACCGATTGGTGTTGCAATCAACAGTGTGATTACAATAATATATAAGGTATTAACAATATTTCCTAAAATACCTGTTGTGCCTGCTCTTGCACTTGTCACAGTAGATAAAAATTCCCAGTTTACACTCTGGATACCATTTACAAATACATAACCAATAATGCCAAGCAACAACAATACAGAGATTGCTGCGGACAAATAAATCAAACCGTATAACACCGTATCGCTCATTCTTTTCTTTTTTACGTAAATACTTTCATTTGGGATAGAACCTGCATCCGCTAACATAACATCACTCATCTCCCTTTCCTCCCTTCTTCAATATGCTGTTTAATCCAATATTAATTAACATAATGAATGCAAATAACACAAGACCGATCGTAAATAACACTTCTCTATGTGTGTCTGCGGAATATCCCATTTCTGATACAATTGCTGTTGTTAAGAAACGAACAGAATGAAACGGTAATGGAATATTAACAGAACTTCCGGCAACTAATGTAATTGCCATTGCTTCTCCAATCGCACGACCTACACCAAGTACAATTGCTGTAATAATTCCAGACTTTGCCGCTGGAATTGTCACACGGAAAACGGTCTGGATGTGGGAAGCTCCCAATGCCAGGGAAGATGCCCGCAATTGCTGTGGCACTGCTTTCAAGGATGACTCACTGATGTTAATTACCGTTGGCAGAATCATAATCGCAAGTACAATTACTGCGGATAACAGATTCGAGCCTCCTGTAAACTGATGGGTTGTGGAATCCTTAAAAATCATAAGTTCTAATTTATACATAAGCGGATTCAAAATTAAAATACCAACAAGTCCATATACTACAGATGGTATTCCTGCCAGCAATTCAACTGCCGGCTTTACGATTCCTGCTAATTTATTCGATGCTATTTCTGATAAAAATACAGCCGTAAGAAGTCCAATGGGAACACCGATTACAATTGCCAGTGCTGTACCAATAACAGAAGTCAAAATGACATACAGGATACCATACTGCGGTTCTGCCGCAGTAGGTGCCCATGTTGTACTAAATACTATTTCCTTTAAACCTACTTTAAAGATGGCAGGTGTACCGCTTATAATCATATATAAGGTAATGGATAACACTGCCAGGATAGATAACATACCGCACACCACAAAGACTACATGTGCGGTTTTTTCTACCAATGATTTTGTCTTATTACTTCCAATGATTGAAACTGTTTGTCCTCTTTCCATATACTTTACCTATAACGCTTACTGCGTCTATTAAACAATGTTGAACCACTTTTTCAGTCAACATAAACCCTCTTGAACCTATTTGAATGAATGACAGTTAATTTCTTACAATTAATCTACTGTGATTAATCCTACCTCTGAAATTATTTCTTTACCTTCTTCAGAATCGATGTACGCAAAGTATGCTTTTACTATATCATCCTGTGCAGAGATTTCTCCCATAGTTGCCATAACGAATGGTCTTGATAAGAAATAAGAGCCACCCTTAATATTTTCTACGGTAGGTGCTACACCTTCTAAGGAAACTGCATTTACGGTATCATCTACTACATCAAGAGATACATAGCCGATTGCGCCTGGTGTAGAAGCAACCTTCGCCATTACTGCACCTGTAGAATCTAATTCATTTGCATAGGCACAAGCATCCTCGATTTCAAGAATCTCCTCAAATGCGCCTCTTGTTCCGGAAGCAGATTCACGACCGATTACTACGATTGGAACATCATTTCCCCCAACCTCGCTCCAGTTCTTGGTTTCGCCCTTATAGATACCGATTAACTGGTCTTTTGTCAGATCGGCTACTGTGTTATCTTTATCAACAACAACTGCTATACCATCAATTGCAACAATATTTTCTACTGCACCAGCTTCTTTTTCGCTATCCTTTAAGTTTCTAGAGGCATTACCAATCTGAACCGTTCCTGCTGTTAATGCCTCAATCCCTGCAGAAGAACCTGTGAACTCTGTTGTTACTGTTACGCCTGGATATTTTTCCATGAAGGCTTCACCGAGAGCGTTTGCCATCTTCTCCATAGAGGTAGAACCTGCTAATGTGATTGTTCCGCTTACATCTGCCGGTGTTTCTTCTTGCGTATCTGTTGCTTCTGCATTGCCGTCTGTATTTGCATCTGCTGTGTTTTCTGTAGGCGCTTCTGCTGTGTTTTCTGCAGGCGCTTCTGTCCCATCAGAATTTGCATCTTTACTAGAACCACAACCTGTTAACATTCCCATTGTCATTGTTGCCATACCTAATAATGCGACTAATTTCTTACTTGTGTTTTTCATAATAATCCTCCATTCTGATACACATTGCTGTGTACGTTACCAAATGTCTTTCGCAAATACTACTTTATCATGCTTATTATGCAGAAAAAATCACATTAAGGGAAAGTCTGTGTAAATTCTATGTAAAATCTAATTCATAGCAGAAAAGTATATGCACTACGGATCGCAAGAACAAAGCGTGCAAGCACGATCTCACGAATTCAGCTGGTTATTATGCTTGCACGCTTTGCCGCGCCGAATTTGGCACGCAGTGCACCTTCCTTTCAAATTCGTACGCTCCATTTTTTATATACTAGGAAATTTCATACATTACATCATGCAACGAACTGTTGTAATTACCTAGTATACAAGAAAGAGTTCTGCTTGCAGAACTCTCGCGCCGAGCGCGGTCGCTTGCGACACACTACATTTCGCGCGAGTGCGCTTCATTTTTTTCTATACTAGGAAATTTCGAGTATTGCAATCTATAATAAACCATTGTAATTTCCTAGTATATAAAAAAACCTACTTTCAAGCATTACGCTTGAAAGTAGGTTTCATTTTTCTTAAGGGTTTCTAACATAATATTGCGGAAATACTCTGCAATGTGTTTTCTTTCTTCTTTTGTCATATCATTTGGATATACCGGCTCTCCATATTCTACCACTACTTTTGCAGGTTTTATCCATGGCATATGGTCCTCCCAGATAGCTGCTGTATTGGATATGGTAACCGGAACGATTGCATACCCTGTTTTTTCCGCCATCTTAAATGCACCGCCCTTGAATTCACCGATTTCTCCCTCTACATGCCCTCTCGAACCTTCTGGGAAAATACACATGGACACGCCTTCCTTCATCAATGCAATTCCTTCTAACACCATCTTAAGTGCCTGTTTCGTATCTTCTCTGTCTAAGAACAGGCAATGCAGATTCCGCATCCAGTTCACCAGTAATGGCACCTTTTCGATTTCTTTCTTTGATATGTAACCAGTACAATTCTTACACTGAATATAGGTTACTAATATATCGAAAAAACTTCTGTGATTCCCTACATAAAGAACTGGTTCATCTGTTGGGATTCTTTCTTTACCGATTACGGTTACTTTGGTTCCTGCAAAAAATAATATTACGCGGAAAATGAATTGTACCATTCGCAAGGAAATGATATCCTTGGCTCTTTTGTTAAATTTTCCGATTATCCATAAAATGAACAGGACTGGTATCATGCTGACGAGATAAATGGACACCGCCAGTGTTACTAAAATTAAACGTATCATATTTGATTCCTTTCTTAAATACTGTTATGTATAAAAATCCCTTATCCTTTATGTATCTTAATTTAGTATACGTATATATGCAATATTCTGCAAGAAGAATTTTTATTTTTAAATAGAGAAATTATGCGCATCACCTTTTTTATACAAAAAAACCTTCTTTGAATATCATTTCCTATTCAAAGAAGGTTTTTCACGATTATAATTTTGCAAAATACGATGTATGCTGACTCCTCAGAGACTCGTTGTTATTTACATTGCAGTTACTACTGATTTGACAAGTGTAATACTTACCGATTCCTCTAATGGCAACTGGGAAATTGGTATGTTCCCAAGCACTGTAAATAATGAATATAAATTAATCTTTGCCTTTAGATTAACCGGAGTATGAATTACTTTTAAGCTTGTACAACCTTTTAACATTTCTTTATTCTTATCACTAGTGCTGGTTACATTTCTTAAATCAAAGCTACTTAAGTCCAATTCCGTTAAGCTGCTACAATTATAAAACATGTCCTCCACACTGCCTACATTCATGGTATTAAAGCTGCTTACATCTACGCTAGTCAGCCCACTACAATTATAAAACATGCGGCTCATACTGCTAACCTGGCTGGTATCAAAACTACTTAAATCCAGGTTGGTTAAGCCTGTACAATCCCGGAACATTTCATCTGTATGTCTTAGATTGCCTGTATTAAAATCACTTAAATCCAGACTGGTTAACTTACTGCAACCATAAAACATACGATACATATTTACAACCTGACTGGTATCAATGCCTGTCATATTTATACTACTTAAATTGCTGCAAGATTCAAACATATGACTCATATCGGTTACCTTACTGATATTAAGGCTACTTAAATCCAAGCTTGTGAAACCAGTGCTATACTGGAACATACCTTGCATATTTGTTACATTTCTGGTATCAAGGCTACTTAGATCCAGACTGCTTAATGCATTACAGAAGGTAAACATTTTACTCATGTCTGTTACCTGCGCGGTACCAAACCCAGATAGATTCAAGTTTTCCAATTTAAAACAACAAGAAAACATCTCTGTCATATTCGTTACCCGGTCATTCGAAAAGCTGCTTACATCTAAACTGGTTAATGAAGTGCAACCATTGAACATGCTTTCCATGTTACGCACCTGACGAGTATTAAATCTGTTTACTGTTAAACTCTTTACCGACATACAACCAGCGAACATGCTTCTCATGTTAGTAACTTTACTGGTATCAAAGCCATATACATTCAAGGACGTTACGGCTCTGCAACAATAAAACATTTTTTCCATATTTGTTACATTACCGGTATCAAAGTCACCTACATTTACAAATGTTAACACCTCACATCCAGAAAACATTTCACTCATATCAGTGACCTGACTGGTATCAAACTTGCTCACATCCAAATGCTTTAATGCACTACATCCTGCGAACATTCCTTTCATGCTGGTAACCTGACTGGTATCAAAACTACTAATATCTAAATTGCTTAGCTTGCTACAATATCTAAACATTCCAGCCATGAGTGTAACCTGGCTGGTGTCAAAGTTACTCAAATCTAAACTTTCCAAACTACAACAATTCTCAAACATATTCGTCATCGCAATGACGTGACTGGTATCAAAACTGCTTAAATCTAAACTTTCCAATCTATAACAACAAGAAAACATATAACCTGTATAACCAACCTGACTGGCGTCAAAATTACTAAGATCCACACTGGTCATATATTTGCATCCATAGAACCATCTGGCAGTCGACTTAACATCTTTTGCAGTTACAACAGCAGTTTTTATATAGTCTGTATATGTTAACCAGCTAGGATCGCCGGAACCCTTCCATGTTGTTCTGCGATCTTTTCCACTGATAGATAGTTTACCATTCTCATCAATACACCAATATATCCCATACCATGTACCAGAATAGAGAATTTTAACAGGGTCTTCTTCCTCTACCGGTGGTTCTGTCGCTACCGGCGGCTCTGGCACTACCGGCGGCTCTGTCGCTACCGGCGGCTCTGTCGCTACCGGTGATTCTGGCGCTACCGGCGACTCTGTGACTACCGGCGGCTCTGTCACTACCGGCGGCTCTGTGGCTACCGGTGATTCTGTAATTACCGGTGATTCTGGCACTACCGGAGTTTCTGAATGTGCCGGCTCTGATGTTTCTGTGGTTTCATTTTTCTTTACCACAATAGTTACTTTTACATTTTTATTTCCAGACTGTCCCGTAATCGTTGCTTTTCCTACTCCTACAGCAGTTACTTTTCCACTTTTACTTACTTTAGCAACCTTACTATTATTGGAACTCCACTGCAAGGGCTCATATCCCTTTGATGGGTCTGTTACTTTTGCTTTTAAAGATACACTTTTTCCTGATAGCAAAGTATACGTGTTTTTACTAATCAGTTTTATTTTCTTTGTTTCTTTATATACCTTTATTTTACACTTTGCCTTAATCTTTTTGTCCACTGTAGATCTGGCAGTAATTGTTACGGTTCCTGCCTTTCTTGCTTTTACTACACCGCTCTTAGAGACAGTAGCTACATTCTTATTAGAACTACTCCACGTTACATCTTTTGAAGAGGTTGATGGTTTTACAGACGTTACTTTTAATTTCAAAGATCGACCTACAATCGTTGTTTCTTTTGTAGTATTTAACTCGATTTTTGTTATCTTATTTGTTGTTTTCTTGCTTGCTGCATAAACTGTCATATCATATGCAATACAGTTTGTGATTAATAAAATCACTACAAGCAACATCGAAACCCCCTGTTTTAAACGGTATTTCATATCCTTCTCCTTACTGTGTGTAATTTATATAGGTAATTGCGAAACGCCAACAAGCTAGCGAATTGTCAGAATTGTTTTTGACAGATAGCTGTTTGCTACATAGTCTATATGTGACCCTCTGAAAACGTCGACACTTAGGCTGTGTATTTTACAGCCTTAGTGTCCGCTACGTTTGAAGGGAGCGAGAGCGCGTCAAATATAGACTATGTAGTAAGCAGCTATTTGCACAAAC
>JBGVMW010000140.1:0-8586 GCA_045125095.1 Lachnospiraceae bacterium | reverse complement strand
GAGCGTTTTTCCAGCACCTTCATCCTGTCCGTCAGCTCCATGGTCACCTTCTCCAGCTGCCTTACACGATTTTCATAGGCCTTAACATCCGCCAGCAGTTCTTCCAGCTTGTCTGCCACATCCTGCAGGCCATACTCCCTGTCACCATCCTCAGCCTTTTTCTTCGTCCTGGCAGCAGCTTTCTTTTTGGCATTTGCCTTCACAGCCCCCTTCAAGGCTTCCATGCCATTGGCGGCATACATGGCACGCCAGCGTGCCGTTGCCCTTTCAATCCGCTTCTCCCCCAGCATGGGCACATCGAACCCTGCCTGCCGGAAGATGTCCACCGGCCGCTTCCCGGCAAGATACTGCTCCATGAAAAAGCACTTAAACTCATAGGTATATAAAATCCTCTGCCTGTTCACATCCTCCACATAAGGATTTTTCTTCAAAACATCCATCTCAGCAGAGGACAGCATCCCCCTTGCCATGACAATTCACCTCGCATATTAATTATCCTCAATAAAAAGCTCTTGATTTCCAAACATTTACATATTAGAATGTATGTAATAAAAAATTGCTCTTATTAACATCTTCCATGGTTATTTATCCGTTTCCCACATTTATCAAATTCCCAAACTGGAAACCATGACTTCAATTAACCTGCTCTGAGTTATTGGAAAAATCCCCTTTTTTACACAATAAACAGATTCATCATTATAGCTTTGCCAATCGCTTGCCAATCGCATTTATAACAATCTCCCTCTCATCCTTCTTTACGCCAAAGCACGATATAATGACTAAATTAGAGATAAACGTTATAACACAAATTTCTCCAAAGCCTTTATATGTATTCACATCAATACCTGTTATCAACAGATATACACTCCCCAGTGATAATAGTGTAACTATGCCACACCTGACAAACATCCTGAAAATATCTGCATACCTGTAATTAGCTATACGGCATATCAAAACAGGCTTAATAATCAGCCCAAGCGTTGCATAAACACCTGTCAGCAAATACGCCACCACCATAGGCGAATACCCATACCTAAATAAAATATATTCCAACGGAACTACTAAAAAGCCAATACTCGGACTAAGCAGAGCATTTTCCCGCAGCTGACCTTTGGCATACAAGGCAATATACAGAGAAGAATCAAATACCGCAAATAAGCTCTGTACCATGCTCCATTGCAAAAATGCCACTGAATATTCCGGCACATCCGTCAGCCAAAAATTCAACAAAGGCTCAGCCAGAATAATAATAGGTATGGCCAGCACAAGCATCAGAAAATATGACAATCTTGTAGAAGTCAACAATAACCTTTGAGAACCTGCATAGTCACCGCTGGCAAACTTCTTAATAATCTGCGGATTGGCAGCCGTCCTGAAATTATCCAAAAACTGCTGCGTAGCTGAATTTACCTGCAAAGCAATAACACGGGCTGATACAACCACTGGTGAAAAAAATGTATTCAACAACAACAAGGTACCTTGATTAATAAAGGATATAGCCAAAGAGGCAAAACAGCTCCAGCTGGAAAAAGCTACCACCGGCCTTAACAAATCAAAGCTTATCAGCTTTCTAGAAAAATGACTCTCCATATAGTGCCGATAACAATACACCCGATATATCATCATAACAAGCAGCTGATTGCAGCACAGCATAAAAGCATACAATTCAAGCCTATAATATGGTGATACGGATATAGCAAAAGCTATTGCCAGCTTAACAGACACCTCTACAAGAGAAACATACGCATAAATCTTTAATTGCTCATGAGCAATAATTGTTGCAGTATATGGAATCTGTGTCATAGACATCATGGCTGTTATCACTGATAGCTGAAAAACTATCACCGCGGAAAAAATCTTTTCATCAGCCACATTAAGATGCGTAAAAATATACCACATGCCTGCAAGCTCCGCTACGACCAGTACACATACCGCTATAAAAACATGTGCCATCAACAAAGTAGAAAAAGTCTGCTTCAATCGTTCAGAAAAGCCTTTGCCTAATTCAAAAGTCAAAAATCTTGACGAGCCGGTTCCCAAGGCATTGTTAATAAAAGAAAGCATTGTAACAATACCGCCAACAGCCTGATAGATACCGTAATCCTCCACCCCTAGGGCACTCAGAGTCACCCTGACTGTATATAAGGAAACCAGCATGACACACATCATGCGGAAATATAAGAACATTGTATTTCTGGCAATTCTGCTACCATTATTCAAAACACATCTACTCCACAAAAACTACTGCAAAATCGAAAATCACAAGATCGAAAAATCGCAATTATCAGGATCATACCTAACTCTTGCATTAATATTAATCCCATCAATATCAGCCATCTCAGCTTCCGACAAAGAAAAATCAAAAATATCAATATTCTCCTGTTGATGGGATTTAGTGAGCGCACGAACAACTGGAATCACACCATTCTGCACATGCCAGCGAAGTACGACCTGCAATATGCTTTTGCCATACTTTTTGCCAATACTGTGCAATAGAGGCAATCTCACCAGCCTATCATCAAATCTGGCTGTCGGCGTATACGCCTCCGGCCTTATGCCATTGTCAAGGCAATACCTGATAAGCTTTTTCTGGGTAAACAATGGATGTATCTCAAACTGATTAATCAAAGGTCTTTCCTCTGTCAAATTAAACAGCACTTCAAGATGATGCTCATGGCAATTGGCCACACCCAATGTCTTTACATAGCCCTGCTTATAAAGTTCCACCATTACCTTCCATGTATTCTCATAGCAGTCAGTAACAGGCCAGTGAAACATGAATATATCAACATAATCTGTTTTCATGTTCTTCAATTGCTCCAAAAACTCATCTTTTACTCTATCTGCTCCTGCAAACTGAGCCCTATTGCTGACACGAGTAGTCAATATTAATTCATCACGGCTGACACCGCTTGCCTCTATGCCTTTTGCCACCAATGAACCATCGCCATAGGCAGCCGAGTAATCTATGAGACGATACCCTGACCGGATAGCACTGGCAATTCCTTCCACATAATCTTTTTCAATAAAGGGCCTTTTTACCAGCCTGTTATATGCACGTCCCGGTATCGACAGCAAACCACTTCGCCTGCGCACATATTTGGCAGAATAGCCGCAAATACCTGGGCCAAAGCCTACAGATGGCAATTTTATGCCATTTGATAGTTCCATATACTCCATAAATATCACCTGCAATATCTTATTATTTCAAATTTACCATACAGCCAGCCCATGATAAGCCTACACCAAAACCTGCCAGCATGACATTAGCCATCTTCCTATCACCATTTGCCTGCATCATATCATACAAGGCTATTGGCACTGAGCTGGACACGGTATTGCCATAATCCTTAACATCATTCCAATACGGATAACCTGCCAGACCGCACTTCTCCTGCAAAAATTTCAGCATAAAATGATTGGCCTGATGGAAAACATAATAATCCACATCTTCCCTTTTCAGCCCTGTTTTCCCAAGGATTTCCTCAACCATGCCAGGTATATTTTCCAATGTAAAATTCATAATAGCTGAACCACTCATGTAAAGATTCCTGTTGGTACGATAATTGCCATAATCGTCATGTACATCTTCTACTTCCGTAACTGCATACGGATGCCTCATGCCGCCTACAGGCACAATCAAATTTTTCCCACCGCTGCCATCAGTTCCATATGTAATGCCAAAAATCCCCTCAATTTCAGTATCCACGGCAGTTATCAACGTAGCCGTTGCACCATCACCAAACAAAGGCCGTACTGAATTATCATCCGGGTGAATATACTTGCTGTAGGTTTCGGCTGTCAGCAACAGCACATTCTTAACCTGATTGCTTTCAATCAGGCCTTTTGCCAAACCAAGGCCATAAATATATCCCGAACACCCCAGATTATAATCAACAGCACCTATAGATGTAGGCAGTCCCAGCCTGTCCTGTAACAAACAGGCTGTAGTCGGGAGAAAATAATCCGGTGACTGCGTACATAAAATAAGATATTCTATTGATTTTTTATCTACACCACTAGCAAATAACTTCTCAGCAGCCTTTACAGCCAAATCTGAAGCAATCTCATTTTCACTGCAAATGTGCCTGCGTTCAATGCCTGTCTTTTTGCGCAGACGGCCCATAGGATTTTCTTCCAACCTTTCCGGCAAATAATATTCTATCTTCTTTATGTACGCTTTCATCCACAAACAACTCCTATATTTTTATGCTAAAAATCCTCCGTCCACAGCAATACTGGTTCCCGTTATCCACCGCGCCCTGTCACTGAGCAAAAATAGCACCATGCCACTTACGTCTTCCGGGCTTGCCAAGCCTAAGAGGTGATTTTTTTTAAAAAAATTCTGGTCAATCAAGCCATCCAGACTGGATGTCATCTGAGAACTTTCTACCCAGCCTGGCATAACACTATTTACCCGATGACCTTTAGCACAAATCTCTTTTGCTAAAGCCCCGAGGCAGCCATTAACGGCTGATTTTGCTGCCGCATACGCGAACATCCCTTTTTCACTGGATTCAGCACATACTGATGAAAACAAAACCGTGGATGTTTCTTTCTTAGCATACTTCAATTTGGTTACTAACCGAACCAGCTCGATACCAGCCCAGAAACTTATCCCCATAATGTCATCTGCCAGCTTTTTATCATACGTTTTCAAAGGGGTAAAATTATTAATCCCGGCAGCATGTACACCACCATTCAGCTTGCCATGTTTTGCAACAAATACCTTTATCGCATCTTCCAGCTTATTGCTATCACATACATCCAAAGGAGCAACGCATATCCTGTCTGCATACTCTGCCTGAAGCTCCAGCAGCTTTTCCTCACGTCTTGCGATAGCCAATACATTTGCACCAGCCTCTGCAAGCTCCAGCACAACCTGCCTGCCCATACCAGAAGATGCCCCTGTTACCACATAATTTTCACCTGCAAAATCAAATTTAACCTTGCTCATATCACACAAAACACGCATCCTTACTGCAAAAGCTCATACAAATCACGAATGGTTTCAGCTTCACGCACTGTCTTAGGCTCAATCTTCTTGCCACAAGCAGTATTTGCCATAGCTACATAACTTACTACACTAAGCGAGTCCCATTCTTCAACATCATCCAGCTGGGTATCCATAGTAATTTCTTCCTCAGCATCCAGAATATCCATCATTTTCTCAATAAAAATTTCCTCATTCATAAAAAACATCCTTTCATAAAAGTAGATTAAAAATTTAATATTTCCACAACACATCAGTATCAACGACCTCAGCAGGCATACCATAGGCCATTGCATGTGCCGGAATATTTTTCATAGCAACGGATTTTGCTCCCAAAATAGCTCCATCCCCCATCTTGACACCAGGCATAACAGTACAGGACTCGCAGAGCCACACCTTGGTACCGATAATAACCGGCCTGGTATTTTTGTAGCCGCGCCGATTGAGATAATGACCGCCATTATTATCGCGAATCAATACATGCCGCCCCATCATCACATCATGGCCAATATCAATTTTATCTCCACAAATAACTGTCAGCCCTATATTGGCACCGGAACCCAGATTTTTCTTTCCCCGGAAAATGAGATGGCCACCAGGCAAAACCTCAATATCAGCCCCGTACATGACAATCAAATCCCCCAGCATGGAAAAAGTTGAATTTTTTCCAACATACAGCCTGCTCTCCAAAGAGCTGCCTGGAAAATGCGATTTATCGCCAAAAACAACCAAGCCATCCACTTCCAGCCTTGCGCCAGAATCTATATTCACTACGCAATTCGGCGTAAAAATAATACCCTTTTTGTGCAGCAAATGACTCCATGAATTATATTTCAATGTCTGATAGACAGCTTTCGGAGAACATCTTGTCTTTACGATAAATGTTTTCAAGAACCTTAAAGCTGGCAGGCAGTTCTTGACGAATTTTTTTATCTGCTGCGTTCTGCCAGTTGGATAATTGCTATACTTATCAATAACCTCCCCAAAAGGCAGCAAGTCCAAATCCCTGAAAAATGCTTCCCTGTCACCGCCATAAAATTTCAATGGCGTTGTCAGCGCAGGATTCCCCTTCAGTATAGATTCAAAGGGCATCTCTATAAAATGCAATTTTTTCTTTACTTCTTCAAAATATGCCATGCCTTTCTGTGAATTTACCATCACAAGGGAAGTACCAAGATTTTTCTCCAACTCTGAACTGTAATTCTCAATCCCCCAAAAATCAGCCAAAGTAATATCAGAGATACGCGGAAAGCCTTTAAACTGACAAGCATAGCAGGATGGCCTTGTATACATATGCGTGCCAATATACCCCTGGGTAAATTTGCTAGTATCCTTTGTTTCAAAAAACTCCCTGCCATCTGCCAGCACAACCTTCTGAGTTAGATTGCGCCAGCCATACTCCTTGGATTTTGCCTTTGCGTAAACTACAGGTGAGCCATAACGCGCCTCGTATGAATCAAGATATTTTCTCCATACTTTAGGCGAGTTAATGCCCAGACAGACAAAATCAGCTATTATCAGATTGGGATAATCCCTGCCCAGGTATGCCCTCATGGCAGCCATCTGACAAGGGGTGCCGCATACGAGAACCTGCTCCCCTTTTACCAGCAATGCCTTTACTTTTTTATAGAATCCTTCTGCATTACTCTGCAAATATTTCGAGCTTCTAAGGCGAGGTAAATCATGCTTATCATTAGAAATAAACTGGGAAACACTTAAATCATCATTAAAAACGGCACCGCCTACATAGCCACCTTTAGCATACATAATATCTGCCAAGGCAGAAAACAATCCCCCGGAGGTGCTATCAAAAACTACTTCCAAATTTTTATGTTCCGCCGCATAGCACACAGCTTGCTGTAAATCATTTTTCTTTAAGGCAGAAATATTTTCAATAGGGCAGGTTTTATTACAAAGCCCGCAATCTACGCACAAATCCTTATCAATCCGCGGATACCATATTCCTTCATTATCCACAGGGAAACTAATTGCACCTTTGGGACAAATATCGCCACAAGCATTGCAGCCACAGCATTGAATTTTATCTTTTATCTCAACCATTCTAATAAACTCCAAATTCTAATACTTATACTTATACTCATGTCTGCTAGTTACAACACACTTATATCCGTTATTTATTTCAATGCACCATCTAAATAAATAATAGCTTTCCGCCTGTCCTCTGCCAGCACAGCGTCCACATCACCATACTGAATATGCAAGGGATCGGCAATCATATAGCCGTTTTCCTTGGTGCCCCGGCGGGCTTCCAGACCGAACTTCCCCAGCAGGGTATCTATCCGGGAGGTCATCTTGCTGGCACAACCAGCCTCAATTCGCTCCGCCACCACAAAAGGCCTGCGGAAAAGAATGGAGAACACTGTGCCATGGAAGGAATCCGTGTACATAAGGCTGGCATTGTCTATCAGCCACAGCCATTCCTCCGGAGCCACTGCATAATGCTCAAAAACGCGCTCATCAAGGATATTGACTACCTTCAGCCCATGCTCATCAGCCAAGCGGTTGATAACATCATCAGGCCGCTTGCCCAGGAAATATGTGGTCAGGATTTTTTCGTCACCTTTCAGCCAGCTTGGCTTTCTGGCTATCTCCCGCCACCTTTCTGCCGCTACCAGCATAGTCGGATCCGCCAACACCTCCACCTTGCGGCCTGTCAGCTTCTCTATCAGCTCCGCCCCTGCCTGCTCACGGACAGAGATTTCCTTCATACCATTGACACCATCAATAAACATCTGCAATTTATCCTGAGGGATTTCCGGGCTGGAAATACTGGCCGCATAGGAAACACGCTTCCCACCTGGTGCAAACTTAATAAATAGCTTCTCCAAATCTGCAAAATACGGATTCCAAACCTGGTCGCTACCAGTCACAAAATAATCATATTCATCAGCAGCCTTAGAAAAATCCACATCATAGCGCATGGGGATATACCTATCCACAAAGCTCTTTATCCCCGCACTGCGGGCAGCCTCCCAGGCATTCTGCCCAGAAAACATTTTATGGGTTGCCCCCTTCCAATTAATCCCCAGCTTTACCCAGGTTTTCCAATCCCAGCTATCCTTCATCCATGGATAGTGGGAATACAAATATGGCAAAAATCCAGCCTTGGAACTAAACCACAGGCTTGCTACCTCTGCCCCCAGCCCTGCAAGCAAGTTGCACACAGCATACCGCTGCAGCACATTACCGTAGTTAGAGTAGCCATCCAGCGTAAGATTGGCAATTTTCAATCTCTTATTGTCTGTTTTTATCAACAAGATCAGCTCCTTTGCCGCAAAATAAGCCATTTACACTTAAAAAGATTTCTTAAATTCTTTAAAAATCATTTATAATGAACGCATCTGCATCTATTCAAACCACAAAAATTGTTATAAAATTTAGACAAGAAATTTCTTTTTTATCCATAATAAATATCCCTATAATATATGCAGGCCTGCACACATACACATTCACATCATTCTGTGGTATAATGAAGGAGAAAGACGATTGACTACCATACAAACTATCCTAGCCAGAGATATTGACACGGAAAATATTGATATCCGCTACGACAGGAGCGTAAAGCGTGTCCT
>JBGVMW010000139.1:0-32069 GCA_045125095.1 Lachnospiraceae bacterium | reverse complement strand
CCCATATAACAATGAGCAACATATACGAGCATTAAACCGCCTCACTTTTTGACTTTGCCCGAGCCTTTACAAGTAGGGCAGTTTTTTTGACCGCTTGAGGTTTTCTTTTTGCGTGTGGTTGTTGTTTTTTTCACTGTGATTTTAGCCATTTACAATATCACCATCATTTCCGATATAATTAGCAATTCCATCATCTTCTGCATCAACTATAACTTCTTCTGTGGTTGCAACTTCCTCAAACTGACTCTCATACACAAGCCAACCGATATTTGATCCGACAAGCAAAAAAACAAGAATAACAAGCGTAATCCACAGCCTTTTGTTTACACGCTCCATTGTTGCTACAATGCCTTGATGTGCGGCATAGGGTATTGAAGTCGGTGTTTTTGTATCTCCACAATTATTACAAGTTTTTGCCATTTTCATCAACCTTTCAAAAAGTATGATATAACGAATGTAATTATAGCACCGAGAATCGCCATAGTCAACCAATTATTGAGATTCATTTTCTTGTCGGTGTTTGCTTGATTTTGAATAATGAGGTCAATACGCTTATCATCGTTTGCGAATTTGCTATTTACTTTTTCTTGCTTTTCATTGCAATCGCTTTGCAGAACATATCTTTCATCAAGCTCTGCTTTGATTATGTCCATATCTTCTCTTGTTATCATCTTATACCTCTCAAGGCTTAATCAGCTTGCCTTGCTTCATCAGCAAAAGAAGCTTTGTATTTTGCTTTGCAGAGCCGATATATCCGCTTATGCCGTTTGCCTTTGCAATCTTCTTACGATAAGCAAAAGAGCCGTCAATGCCTTTGACAACAAGTGCATCTTGAATTGATACAAAGCGATAATCAGCTTTCGGGAAATATTCAACCTTGTTTATATTGTATTTCGGGCGAAGAACACCAAGAAAATTCTTTGAAGTGTAACCATAGGTTGAAATCTTCATCGGGTCATTTTTGCCTTTTGCGTTTTGGTCATAAATGTAAAGCTTATTTACTGTACACTTATCTGTCGCAATACCAATATGTCCGTTGTTGTGGTTTTTGCTGAAATATTCACCGAATACGCAAATATCACCTTTGACGGGTATAAAATCGGGAGTGTTCGGGATAAGCTCAAAGGCTTCGTTCATCCGTTCATATCCTGCCCAATTTTTGTTTTTGAAATAGCGGTAATAATCAACAGCATTGCCCCACGTTCCTGCACGGATACCGAAACAATCACGCAAATAAAGCTTTATAAGGTCAACACATTGTGCGTTGTAAACTCCGTCATAGTCGGTTGCTTTACCCATATATTTATTTATAAAATTGTCAAGTGTCATTGGCATTGTCAATACCTCCGAAAACATCTTCAATTTCGTCTGCCGTGAGCTTCCAATCGTCAATAAGGTTTGTTATAAGTTTCACAATGATATTGAGAACGATTGTACCAACCGCAGAACCTGCCGCAATCGCCGCCGCTTCAACGCTTGTCATTCCCGTGGAAGTCCACGCTGTGACAAAAGCGGTAAGAGCTACAACCACAAGCGTTTTTGCTGTGCGAATTATAATATCCTTAACTTGCTCTTTTGTGATTTTCAATTCATTACCCCCGTTTCGATTATATGATAGATTATCGCAAAAATCAAGCCTATGTGTGTGAATAATGCGTGTATCATACTGTCACCTCATACCTTTCAAAAAGTGCTTTTATAGCTTTGTTTTTCAGCAGTTTCTTCTGCTGTCCGTTGTTGAGTTCGTCATATACCGTCTGCAATGCTTCTTTGGTTTCAGCCTTGCAAGCGTTGACAGCTTCATTCAATGTGTCTTTATTCATTGAAATTCACCCCCAAATCTTCAAGGGCGTTGATGTAGTCTGCTTCGGTTGCTTCGTTGTCTGTCGGCTCGGTTTCGCTGTTCCACACTTCCTCAAGCCTTGCCTTTTCTTCTTCGGTTATATCTTGCCACTCGTTCTCGTCAGCGTTGATACCAAGATAAACTCTGTCACTGACAACCTGCTGTGCTTCGTTGCAAAGCCACATATCAGCGTTGGGAGTTATAACCTTTATTCCGTTGATTGTTTCAAGTTTCATAATTTACCCCCTTATGCCAAGTTCCAATTTTTATTGGTGATTGTTGCTTTCTGTTCATCGGTCAACTTTGCTTTTACATCAGCGTGAAGTGTCAAAGTTTGTGCCGTTTCAACTGTTGCAAGTCCGTCAATTATGCTTTGTATGCTTTCGTCACTTAAAACGGCACTTGTAAATTTCACACTCCATTTAATACTCTCTGCCACAAATGATATTTTTCTCAAATTGTTGCAATTATTAAAAGTTATCATCTTTGCGTAACTCGGCATACTTATAGTATTTAACGGCTCATCTATTTCTTCAATAGCACTATTTACAAAAAAACCGTCGCCGTCTGTTGCATTTGAAATATCTATACCGACAATGTGTTTCAGCTTTGAAGTGTTTTTAAACGCTTCTCTAACCGTGACTAACTTTGGACTGTCGATATAATAATCAATTTCCTCAATATTGCTATCGATTGCAAAATTTGATAAAGAAGTAGCATTATCAAACCGCAATCTCGGCAACTTCTTAACATTTGTGGATTTCTTGAAAAGATATGCAAAATGGTCTGTCCATAAAGCGCTTTGTTCATACCAAGCGTTGCCGTCTTCAGCTTTCTCAATCAACTGCTCAACCTTTTCCTCAACCGTTCCCTCTGTGCTGTCAAGCACACCGCTGTTGTCAATGATTGCTTCGAGTTCGTCTGTGTTGCCACCGCTCTGTGCTTTTTCAATCAGCAGACCGACTTTCGTCTTCAATGTTTCAAGGCTCATTCGTCAAGCACCCCCGATTCGTCAATCATTGCTTCGATTTCAGTTACCTCACCTTCAAAAGCGGTAAACTGTTTCTGTAACAATTCAATAGCTGCAGAATTTGCACTGATTGATTCAGCCGCAGAATTTGAAGTTATCGATATTTGACCGAAATTTATCTTTTGCCATTTGGAATTATAATATTGATAATATCCTCTTACACTTCCGTATGTTCTTTCAGCACTGAAAACATTTTGTAATTCATTGAAATAATCGTCATTACTGAATTTTAAACTATGAACATCGAAATACATATAGTAATCCGAATCTGTAAATATCGGAATTTCCATTACTTCGTTATATTTAGCCGAATAATTACTCCAACCAACAGGGAATGTTATATCGTCAACGATAAGCATATCATCTGTTGCATTGTATAACCTCACCCAAAAAGGTTCATCATTGACAAAATATTTGAAGTAAAAATATGTTGCACCATCAGTTGAAAATTCATAATGGCAATATTCATTTCCGCCCTCATTCAACAGCACCTTTTCTGTTGTCACAGTAAAAGCGGAACAAGGGAAGAAGTTTTGCAAAAGCGGGTCAATATATATTGTTTCTCTGTCTTTATAATCTGCAAGACCACCATACACAACACCTGCTTCAAGTGTCACGGGAACAAATCCGATTCGGTCTGTTAAAACATAGCAAAGCAAAGATTTATCACTTAATGACTCAAGCTGTTTTTGCTCTTTGACAACGGCTAAAACGGAGCTGTCAACAACTTTTTTTCCGTCGTATGTCAGTATTTCGCCGCTTTCGCCTAATTTGTCAAGCGTATCTTTGTTTGCGTGAGTGTGCCTTGCCGCTGTGTTTGCTTGAATTTCCGCTTCTTGTTCAGGTGTTAATCCACCTGTAGGCATTTCGTCAAAATCCTCACGCACACCCTCGGCAACCTCAACGGCATATTGAGCTTTTGCAAGGATTTTTTCTGCTGTGCTTTCTTCAACAGACGGGAAAGGAGTGCCGTCAACAATTCCCGATTCTTTAACAAAAAGTGTTTCTTTTTCGGTTGTGATACGCTCGATTACCTCACCGTTTGCAGTAACATTGCCGTGTACATAAACTTCCCATTCGCCCTTATCAAGGTTGATATGTTGGTCTTTGTTTACCTTACCTTCGATAATTTCAGCGTCATAAACTGTATCACCTTGTGAGAAGTGTACCCATATTTCATTGCATTGTTCCCACTCCGATGTAAAAAAAGTGAAAAACGCTGTCAAATGGTCGATTGTGCCGCTTGCTATTGTAGGGGAAGAAAGCGACAGCGATTGACCTTTTATATATCCAACTATCATTTAATCACCCCTTAATAAATGCCATAAACATAAGAAATTCTCCAATAATCGTTCGCATAGTCACTATTATAAGAAGGCAGCGAATGTTTCAATGTTAATTTATTTGAAGAATTTTTGGAAACATCAAATTTATGAATCAATGTAACAACCTTGTTTGCAGAACTCAAAGAAACACTTTCTATTATTAATTGATTGTATCTAAATTCGCCTATAGTTGCCGGTACTACAATATGATAACCATTTGTAGTACCATTGCTGTGATTGCCAAATCCGATAACTAAAAAGCTAAATTTATCCACATCCGCATTCTCTAACGGTATCGATGTGCCTGAAGAAGTTGGAATTTGAGCATTATAATTTAATACTTCAAGTCCTCTTACTTTAGAAAGAGCGTTTTCGACTTCACTTATACTTGTGTTTATTTTGTTTTCTTGTTCTTCTCTTTCAGCCTTTTCAAGTGCAATCGCTTGCTTTCTCTCATTACTTTCAGCAATTATAGATTGAGCCAAGATATTAGTTGCATTTGAAAGCATTTTCACAGAATTAATCGATTCGAAATATTCTGTGCTGTTTTCTGCCGAAACATTTTCTGCATTGTGCACAAAAGAATAAACGAGCGTGTATGCTTCAAGTGTAGCATCTTCAATTACATCAACAATAGGTGAAGGCTGACTATCTATTGTTGTCACAAGCTCGATGTTTTCAATGCCGCTATTCATATCCTTTGTGTAGTGAAACCAAAGGTTGACCGTTGATGTTGAAAGAGGCGGCACATAGTTTACTGCATAGATTGCATCGTTGCGGATATGTGCACCACTCCAAAGGAAAGACCTTGCAGGCACGGAAATTTCACCATCTATAGGATTTACCAAAAAAGTGCCGTTATTGTTAACGCTTGTATCTTCAAGGTAAAACTTGCCCTCGCCAATAATACCCCTATTAAGAGAACGCCAATCAGCAGACGAAATATGTGCTCCGCCTCTTTTGCCTGTTACGAAATTTAAAGACATAAAATCAACCTCCCGTTGAATATGAAAATTCTGTATATCTGTCTGTGAAATTAATGTGTCTTTCTGTAATGGTTTGAACAACAGAAACACCCAAAGCAGTGACCGATACTTTAACTTTATCATTTATGTCACCCTTTGTCAATTCAACTGACACATCTGTTTTTGAGCCTTTGTTTCTTAAATTGTAAAAATCGTCAACCATATTTGAACGAAAATCATCGTATGTGTCAAAATTTGTGTCGTATTGCCGCCAAACCTCAACAGCTTTATCACCTGTAAAATATCTTTCTGCGATCAAATTGTTTTCATTATCAGCAAAAAGACTTCCGCTGACCGATTCGCCGTTCACTATACCTACAGCAAAAAAACAATTCGGTAACATTTTGTTATTATCAAGAATCATATTTGCTTGGCTCGCATCCACTCTTGAATCAAGCGTTTCGATTGCCGATATTGAGAAATGTATTTTGTTGTCCTCGATGTAGAGTTTAAATTTTTCGTTGAACTCTCTTAAAACTTTTTCAACCGCTCTTAACAAGCTATAGCCTTGAGGTATAAGCACCGATTTTGTTATTACATTAAAGCTTTCGTCAACCTCATAATTGAGAGTTGTCATATCAAACAACTGTCTTATTATCTCAAAATCTCTGCCGTTCAAAACTATATCGGTCACAGGGGTAGCAATAGCGTTAGCCATTGCACCCCTAAAGCTTACACCGTAAAGAGTGACGGTTTCTTTTGCCGTGTCAATAACAGCCTCAAGAATTTTGCCGCCAAATTCTGTATTGCCATAATTGACATATCGCCAAATTATTGCATCGTTGTTGCGTTCGTAAGGTATCTGCAATGAAAAATCATTTCCGCTACCTGTAACACCATACGAACACTTGAAAACAGCGTTGTTCAGCGGTCTTACTTTCGTGAAACTTTCATCTCTTAAAATCAAATCCATAACGGCACACTCCTATGCTCAAGCAACAACAAAGAAATCGGGAAATTGCCTATCCATGATGCCACTTGTTGACCGCTTGGAATTTTGGCAAAAACATCGTATACATCGGACGACTTGTCATAAAGATTTGTTTTTTCGATGTCACTTTCTTTGTAAACTTGCTTTTCTTCAGAATTGATAACGAATGTCTCACCTGCGATTATAGGCTCATTGACAATGTATCTATTGTTGCCGATTGTGATGTCTACCGAGTCAATTACCGACTTGAATTTCAGCACAAAATCAGCGGGCAGAGGGTGTTCGTTGATAAATTTGCTTTTTACCAATCCCATACCGCTCATGTCAAAATCAAAGCCGAAATCAAAATCAAGGAAATTTTCTGTTGATGTAGAATCACCCTCAGACAACATTATCAATCTGCCTTTCGTAAATTCAAAAGACGGAGCATAGAATGAAAAACTCACTTTTGTTCGTTCTTCATCATAAGCAACAACAGCCGGCAAGCCTACGTGTCTACAGCGGATATACCAACCGTTGATATAAAGCTTTCCGTATTGATTGTTAATTGTATCTGCTGAAAAAACATCAACAATATGATTGATTGTTTTACCACCGCCTATTGTAACCATAAGCAATTCAAAAGACTTTTCGGTAATTATATTTCTACCGTTCCTCAACTCATACGCATAAGAAAAAGCCTCTTTGTAATTTGAAAAAACGCCATCACCGTTGAGGTTAATTGTCTGTCCTTTGTGATTCACATATTTGACTTCATCACGCATTTACAGCCCTCCTCAATTCTCTTGTGTTACCTACATTTGTTGTCGCAGTGCCGTCTTTGAACATTGAAATCAGCTCATTTAAAAGCTTATCTGTTGTGCTCATTACGGTGCTTGAAAAAGCGTTATTTGATATACCATAAGTGCCGATATAATTTGCACCGAGTGATACATCAAATCCGTCTCGGACACCTTTTGAAAGCCTATCAACAGCTTTAAAAGCAACATCCGCATTATCTTCAAGACCGATTGCAAGACCCTCATCAACAAATTTACCAATTTGCTTAAATACTCTTGACGGCGATTTAATACCGAGAATTTTTTTCGCAATTGCTGTCAAGTCACCAAACAAATTTGTAAACCAAGTTTTGAGATTAGCCCAAGCATTTTGAATACCTTGCTTGAAACCTGCAACAAGATTTCCGCCCACAGCCTTCCAATCTGCATCTTTGAAAGTTGCAACGATTGACAAAATAAGCTCTTCAACCGATTTTATCAATTCGGGTATAGACGAAATTAAACCCGAACCAAGTGCAAGAATTATCTGTAATGCCGCACTCAAAAGCAATGATATGTTTTCGGGTTCAAGCAAAAATTTTGTCAAAGAAGTGATTATATCAACAACAGCACCCACCAACTGCGGTATCGCATCCATAAGACCGTATGCGAGCTGAATAATAATCTCCAATGCCGCTTCAAGAAGCATTGAGAGGTTTTCGCTGTCTGTCAAAATGTTTACAATTTCTAAAATTACAGAAATTATTGTTGGCATCAATGTATCTAAATTTTCTGCGATACCTGTAGTCAAAGAAACGATGAGGTCGAAACCGAGTTGGATAATTTCGGGGAGCATTTCTATAAAAGAATCGGATATAGTTTTTATAACCGAAAAAACCGTTTCAAACAAAGATTCCTTGTTATCGCTTATGCCTGTTACAAGGCTTTCGACTATACCAACAGCCGCAGAAAGAATACTCGGTAAGACATTGTTTATAATTTCGGGTACTCTCGCAACAATTACGGGCAATAATTGTTCTACCAAACTTGCCGCACCATTGAGAGCAACTTCAATGCGTGGCAAAATGTTTTCTGCCGCGATTCCTACCGATTCAACGAAATTGTCTATAAGTCCCTCAAAATCAGCTTCTTCGTCAGCCATACCAGTGAGAAGGTTTTCCCAAGATGCTTTGGTCATAGCCAATGAGCCTTGAATTGTGTCAGCCGCTTCTTTCGCCGTTGTGCCGTATATGCCCATTTCTCGTTGAACTACATTTATAGCTTTAACGATATTGGCATAATCGGCAACACCCTTCGCACCTGTTTTTATGGTTCCATCAAGTTTTTGAGCATCTTTAAGAAGTCTGCCCATTTCTTCTTTAGTGCCGCCATAGCCCAATTTGAGGTTATCAAGCATAGTATAGTTTTGTTTCGCAAAACCTTGGTCCTTTATGTTCGCCACAGGTCGCTAATCTGTGACCGCCTAAAAGGCTGCTGTATATTTCTATACAGAGCAGACTATCTCTTAATCCACAGCATTACCTGTTACGGATTCTCCGCACTTCCACACGCTTGTGTGTACTTCCTTTCGGAATAGTCGTTACACCTTCCTTTTTCAAGGCTTGGCACGGTGTTGCCTACAACTTTACTTGTTTAGGGTTTCACCGTTTTCACGGAGTTTTTTTTTTACTTGGCGTTTCCGTCAAGCCGCTCTATAAGTCAAAGCATTTTGAATCATCTCAATTGATGTGCCCATCTTATTGGCATTGTCGGACATATCTCTAACAGCCATATCCGCATATTCAGCCGCTTTTGCCGTATCACCACCGAGCGATTGCAAAAGTGAAGCAGAAAAGCTCGTGACGGTTGACATATATTCATTGGCCGACATACCTGCAGTTTTATATGCTTCATCAGCATTTCTTACAACAGTTCTCACATCTTCAAAAGTCTTGTTGTATGCCGAGCCGATTTCAAGTACATCGGTAACACCTTTTTTCTTCATTTCTTCTGAAAATTCTTCAAATGTCAACTTTGTTTTACCGAAAAGCGTTTGGACACCACCGACAAGCTGTTCATATTCGGCATAACTCTCAACAGATTGCTTTGTTAAGCCTACAATTGCACCCGAAGCCGCAGTAACAGCCGCAGTGCCTACTTTTGCCGCTGTTTTGAGGCCGTTGCCGAGTTTACCCGACAAATCCGATAATTTTTTGCTTGCTTGGTCGTCAAGACCAATTTTGATGAATAATTCAAATAAATTCAACTTATCACCTGCTTTATGAATTTATTTTATTTTTAATATTGTTTATGATTTCTTCCGATGTTCGTGTTTCTGTCGGTTTCGGGTCAAGAATATCCATCAGCTTTGCGGTCATATATGAGCCGCCCATTTTTGCTGTGTTTTCTGTCATTATCCTTAAACACTCACCGACATATATCGCTATTGTGCGTTCTTCCTTCTCTTTACGAAAAGAGGATATGCAATGATTTATCGCATACCCCCAACCAAACATTTTAAATTTGCTTATTTCAACAGAGGCGAGATGCTTTTTGAAATCGTGAATATCGAGGGAAGAACAGATGTAAAAAAATCAATTGCAACCTCGTTGCTGAAAAGTACCGCCATTGTTTTGAATGTGTTCGGTGCTTTTTCGCCCTCATCAAGAATCCAAAGCTTTGCAAGCAGAGCACTTGTGTCTTTCGGATGTTTCACCATCATATTTTCAAGAATCTTCTTGAATCCGTTTGCTTTGCCTTTTACTTCTGATTCGTCAACCTCAATCGCTTTCATCTTATCGACAAAGGGTTTAATTTCGTCAATCAGCTTATAAGCCGCAGGCAGACAAACCTCATCTTCACAATCAAAAATAAATCTCATTTTAAAGCCTCCTAAAATTTAAAATTATTCTGTATCTGTGCCCTTTTGCACATAGAATTCCATAGGTACGGTGTCTGTATCGTCAATCGAGAAGTGACCTGTAAGGGTAACAGAAATTTGACCCTTGCCATTCTTTGTGGTTTGAAGTGAGAAACCGCCTGTAGAAAGTGCGTTACGGAGACAGATAGCAACAAGACCGCCGTCGCTGATGTCACCGACCCACCAAACATCCGCAAAGTCTGTATCTTCAAGATGTTTACGAGGTGTGATTTTGCCGCTTGAAGCATCAATATCAGCCGCACCGAGTGCCATTCTGATAACCTCGGTTGTGGTATTCAGAGCGGTGAAGCCAAGTGTGCAATCGTAGCCGTCAAGGTGCTTCAGCTCCATTGTGTTATTCGGCACATTGTCAATATCTTCGCCCCAATCGGAGAAAGTAGGTGTACAAGTCGGATTGATACCGCCCGTTGTGGCACAGATTATATTTTCGTCAACAAGTTCGGGTGCTTCGGGGTCAAAGGTCTTGAGAAGCACACCTGCATCAACTTGAATTTCATCAAAAGTGCCTTGAGAAATTTTCGCAAATCTACCCATTGTTTATCCTTTCCTAATCGGCAGTGAAAAACTCAGCCGTTATATTTATATATTTTCGTTTTATGAGATTATCGCTTTCATCGCCCATATTTTGAGCAAAGGGAGTGCCACGCTTAATCCATATTTTACCATTGTCACAATCGAGAAATACACCGCCCATTCCTATTGTTTGGCTTATTTCTTCAATCTTTATAGAGTTTTGAAGCAAAGCAGAATATCCGTTTTTATCTCTATCCCATAAAGAAGCAGTTAATGGTATCTCATTGTTAAAATTATCTATTACAACTTGATATGTTATATATGGAAATTTTGCATCTTTTGGAACAGAATTTTCTTCATAAGCCGATATTCCAAAACTGCTCCAAAAGGTATACAATGCTTGTTCTTTTGTCATATTGCACCGACCTCCGACCAAGCTTTAAAGAGTTTTACACCCTGCATAGCAATCCAATCGACCATTTCTTCATTTTTTGCCCAAGCACCTATATCACAGTTAGTGTTATCCCATAATCCACTCTCATAAAAAAATGCGTGTACTATTTCGTGCCTTAAATTCTCTTTGTGACAATTTTCTATCGTGACTTGGTCTTCATTCTCCCAACCTTTATACGTGTTCATATCACAAAGAATGATTGCTTTTGCGTACGGGTCACAATATCCACAAAAAGAATTACGCTCAAAAATTTCGTCTTCATCATATTTTTTTACGATTATTTCATAGGATGTACCAAGAATATTAGCTGTCATTCGAGTACCCACTCTTCCGCAGTAACCTGCAAGAATTGAAATGTCGCTGATTTCGGTGTTTGCTTATCATCGCCGTCACTTGTAATGCGGAAAACTTTACCGTCACTCAAACGCCTTATAACATCGTGATATTCAAGCTTTGCATTCTTGCCTGTTGTAACGGTATATCGGCTTGAAACGCCTTGCTTTTCTGCAATTCGGCTTTCCATTGATGTATCAAAAGTAATTGCCGCTTGAAAATTTATACTTTCTACCCATTCAGTAATAAATCCACCTACACCGTCAGGCTTTCTATTCTTATCCAAAAGAACAACATCTTCATACGCTTCATTTAACAAACTCATAAAACGCTTATCCTCCTGTATCTGTTCAATCTGTTTGCAAACACTTTTTGCCAAGTCAGCGGAACACCGTTGCTGTCGGTTGCCTTTGAATAGGAATAACCGCCGAAGCTTTCAGATGTGTAAGCTGACGGTTTGGATTGTTCGCTGTTGCAATATTCCTTTATTTCTGCTGAAAGGGCAACAACCGCAGGAGGAACAGCCATTGCCCAAACAGCACCCACAAATGTTTCGTCAGCCAATCCCGAACAAGGGTATTGATAAACACCGTCATTCATCGTACTGCCGACAATTCGGAAATATTGACCTTGCTGTAAAAAATCAAGTGGTGCTATTGAGCCACCGTTGATTTCAAATTTTCCGTGATGAATTGAAACAATAAAATAGTTTCTGCATTCTTCACAAATTTTGGTAAGCATAAAAGCACCGCCTTTATCATTCTTTGTTTTCGGCTTTTTTTGCCGTCTTTTTGCCCTTGTTATTTTTCTTAACAACAGTTTCGGGAGTTTGTTCAACTTCCTTAATAAGCGGTATTTTTCGCCTATTTTGAGCCGTTGAAAGCTCCGTCAATCTCTCTGTCGATATTTCTCTGTTGTCATAAGGGAAAATGTCCCCTACATTATAAGGGCGGTTGTTGTCTTGCAAATCTTCAAAATATTCGATTACTCGAAACATTATGCACCTGCACCGACTTCGATAACAGCAATTGCATCAAGATATTCAGCCCACAGCTTGTGACCCATAATTGCCCAATTGTTGCCTGTTGCTGTTGAATAGTTACCTTCGATTGCGAAACCAAGCATAGGAGCATCAGCATCAACAGTATATCGGAGACCCATTTTTGCAAAACCGCTGTTAGAGGGGTCTGCGTAATAATCAACGATGTTGTTAACAGGAATTGCGAGAACAGTACCCTGAGGAATGTCGTCATCACCTGCTAAAATCATTGTTTCAGCACCCATAAAGGACTTAAGGTATTCAATGCCAAATGCGGTCTGTGTGCCAATACTTGCAACGCCGAGATACTTATAAGCATCAAGAGTGTTTACGAAAACAACAACTCTTGAGCCGTCTTTTCTCATTGTCTTAAACTTATTCTTAACAGAGCCAATTGCAAGAGCGACTGCACTCTGAAAATCTGCTGCACCTTGGGGCTTGAGTGTGCCTGTGAGAGCAAATTCGTAAAATTCGCCCATAATCTCACCAAGAAGCTCGTTGCGGAATGCTTCGTCGGTAAGTTCAATAGCAACTTCCTCGCCGTACTTGTCAACATCTTCAATAGTGATGCCCTTACCGTACTTCTTAATTGTAAGGTCAGCGTGTGCAACCTCTTCAACCTTTGCCTTTGAAAGAGGAATTTCTGTACCTTCGGGAACATTGCCGTCCTCGAGAGTAAGAGTAGCCTTATAAGACTTAAGAACAGTACCAGGCTGTTTCTTGATAGGTCTTGCAACACCCATAATCTCACGAAGAGCATTCCAATTCTGCGCAAAAGAGGTTACAAAATCGTTTCTTCTTGCTTCAATTGTAAAATCAGTAGTAACAGTTACACCTGCCATAATTTTTAATCACCTTTCTCGGATTGATAGAGTTTTGCTAATTCTGTTTGTCTTTCGCTTGCAGAAAGCACATATCTACCATTTTCCATTTTATAAATTTCTTCTTTGGTTTTTATTCCCTTGCCGCCATTAGCGGGAGGATTTGCGGTATTCGCACCTCTTTCGGTTGTTGTCGAAATGAAATCTGCCCATTCCGTTTTCGCCTTTTCGGTGTGCTTTTCCGCATCTTTAATCTTACCGTCTTTGTCGAGTTCAAAGTCATCAAGATTTGTGACTTTCATCACAGAATCAAGACGCTTTTCGGAAACTCCGACACCCTTGTAAAATTCACGAACAGCGTGTTCCTTTGTGCGTTTGGTTTCCTTTGCGGTGATATCTGCTTTGTAATCGTCATACTCTTTTTGAAGCTTGTCAAAATCTTCTTTTAAGACGGTTTCGCCCTCGCCTTGCTTTGCGAGTTTCTCATTTGCTTTGTCCAATTTCTTTTGAACATCTGCAAGCTTTTCAGCATCAGCCTTGAAGCTGTCACGCTCTTCTTTGAGACCGTCAACAACCTCAATGTGTGCATTGATTATTTCGTCTACCTTGTCTGCATCGATACCGAGTGCAGAAAGAAATTTTCTTGTGAATGCCAATATAATCTTCCTTTCCTTCGGCGGCTATTCTTCGCCGTTTAGATTACTATGTTTCTATTTTAACACATTTTTAAAGTTTGTCAAATAGGGTATATTATGCGTTTTTCATAGCTTCCTCAAGCAATCGTTTGTATTCTGCTGTATGTTCCGTGGCGGCTCGTTGGAGCATATGAACTGCACCCGCTTTTCTGTGCGTTCCTAACTCAATGCCTTGTGCATATTCTACATTCGTTCCAACATAAACCGCCTTGTTTTTTTCTTCAGGTGCTTGACCCTGATATGTTCCGCCTTCTTCTCCGTGGTCTCCGCTATAAGAAGATATATTTGCAGATTTTCCACTAACTGCATAAGTGATACTATTTCTCAATCTGCCTGTATCAACGGCTTTTGCTTGGGTTATGACCTTTTTAGCGTGTCCCTCTGCCGTTAAGCCTATTGTTTCAAGTCCTCGTTCTATGGCTTTTTCCATAGCCGATAAAACTTCTTTTGTGTTGTCTTTGGTTGTGTAACTGCTCATTCTACACCTTTCTGCTTATCCAAACAGCAACGAAAAACCATATCGGTGTACACAAAATTGCTTTAATAAAATCAAATTCAAAATCGAATAGATATGATAACGCCAAAAATAACGCACAACCAATTCCAATTATCACAGAAACGATAAAAGCAAAAATTAAAAGTAAAATTATAGCCAAAAGCACAACAGAATAGACCTTTTGAAATACGCTCATATCTGCCCATATTTCTTTTGGAGGTCTTTTATCTATCTTCATTTTTCTTCTCCCTCTCAAATGTCATATCGTTAAGTCGATAATTTATCATAGCAAAATCGGGAGTAATAATCAATTCTGCGTTGTTTGGATAATCTTCTTTCATCATATCCATAAGAGGTTGTATCAATTCGTTGATTTGTTCGTGACTATATTTCCGCATTTTTACCTCCTAATTTTCTTAAAGCCCTTAACAACTGCCGACATACTACAACGGCAATTATAGACGTTTGCTCCACTTGCTGATGGGTCGCCAGGGAACATAATATCACCCTCACCGTTGTGAAAAGGCTTATCAATGTCAACAATCAAACTGTCAAACGCTTCTGGCAAATGCCAATTTCTTGTTCTTCCTGGTTGGTCACTTGATAACCACTCTTTTTGTAGAATAATTCCGTCAGCCTCTGCCCTTTTGTAACTGTCCATTCTGCCTTTATTCTCTGCACCCGTAACGATGGTACGAGCAGAACGAATAGAAGCATCACGATTTCGTTTTAATAAAGCACCCATTTCCTTGTCGGTCAAGCCTTCGGTTTTTGATGTTTTCATAATCTCACCAAAAATACGCTTTGACATATCGGGTATACTTTCGCCCTGCACTATTCCTTGCAACACTTCGCTGTTTATGGCTTTCATATTCCACGGAATATCTTTCGCAGGGTCTATTTTTCGCATCGGTAAAAGGCTTTTATCTGTCAATGCAAGATGTTTAACTGTATCGGCATCGGTCAAGGTAAAAGAATAGCCGCCTACACCATCAACCGATGTTGCAAGGGCGTTATAATTCAAAGCGTAAACCTCGGGCAATTCTCCATTGATATAAGCTGTTGCAGTTTGGTTGACATTTAATAGCTGTCTTGAAATATCTTCTTTCATAGCCGTAAAACGCTTGCCATACATTATCTTGCCTTGCCGCCACTTTTTATATTCATCATCGGTCAGCTTACCTTGTTCTACCAATTTTCGCTTTTCTGCATCAGATTTCTTGAATTGTTCGAAATACTTATCAGCCTTTTTCTGTATACCCCTTTGTGCTTCAGCATAAATGGCAGACAAACGCTTTTCCATTTGTGCCAATTTTTCATCGGTTAAAATGTGGGCTTTATCTGCCATTGTTTATCATTCCCCTCGTATAATAGCTATCGCTTCTTGTTTTGTTACGCCAATAGCTGTGCTTATAATATTAACCGCTTAACCTTCCGTTAAACTGCCTTCACTTAATGATTTCATAACGGTTAACAGTGATTGAGTCTGTGCACCGTTCAAAGTCTTGCCAACTGTTTGCTCTGCGATGTCTATTGCTTCGGTTGTGTTGGCGATATCACCGCCCCCAATTTCTTCATCGGTTGTGTCTGTGTCGGTTTCAGTATTACCGAATCGGTCAACTTCCTCTGCATCTTTTCTCTGTAAAATGCCCTTAACTTCATCCTCGGTCAAGAATGGAAGTTTACGGAGTATAGTTTCGTCATCAAGATATTCAGCCGCCTGCAGAATCATTGTTGTTTCTTCGCCACGGTTGACAATCTGTGAGCGTTTGAATGTCGCTGTATCCTCGATACCTGCAATGACCAAAATGCCGTTAATAAATTCGTGCAGACAAAGCTCAAATTCGTCAGTTTTCTCGTTCAACGGCTCATAAGCCGCTTCAATCTGTGTCGCTGTGACTTGCCCTGCGGCAATCTGCTCTGTGTCAAGTGCCATACTGTCTTTGTAAAGGTCTTTTTCAAGCCTTGACAGATAAGCTTCACGGCTTTGGTACGGAACATCAAGCGTGTGTGCCTCTGCTTTTGTACCCTCGTCACCGTCAACAACAGCCGCCCTGACTACTTTCATTCGCTCAATGAATTTTGCAAGGCTTACATCATCCATACCGCCTGCGTTGGTGATAGTCCAATAAATCATACTTGCATCATCAAGGTCATTCGCAAAACCGCTTTTGATAAGGTCATAACAATCTATCTGCTCACGCTTGCCGACAAGTTCACTCTGCTTTTCGGGATTCGCCCAAAGCGGAACAATCGGAAAAGACGGATAATTCTTACCGTCAAAAATAACCTCTCCGTCAGCTTCACTTGACTTTACAATCTGTATATAAGACCGCTTGTCTTTCAACACTTCAATATCTTGGTCTTTACGCTTGACATAATCGGTGTAGCCGTCTACCTCAAACAATGTTGCACGGAGCGGTTTTGTATCATCTATTTGCCAAAAACGGATGCCTGCCATAAGTGCTCCGTTTTCCTCGTCATAAAGCGGCACAAATTCCGTGAGATTATACATCTCGATATGGTCTTTATTGTAAAAGCCGAAAGACACCGCCTGTATAAGTGCCGATTTTGCACCCTTATACAAAACGCTGTCAATGTCTTTACCGAGTTTGTTTTTTGTGTTTTCGCCCTCAAAAGTAATACCATTGCCGAGCAGATATGCCGCTTCCTGTGTTACAAACCGCTTGAAAAATCCGCTTTTGCATTTGTGATTTGCGGAATAGTTGTCGGGTACAGCTTGACCCGTCAGCGTGTACAGCAACTTTTGATAATTCATAATCGTTGCATTTTTACCGCTTGCATAAAGTTCCGCATCTCTCGCAATGCTGTATTGCTCGCTCTGCTTGTGTTCGTTTATAGCTGATAACACAAACTGCATTCTGTCTCTTTCGTTTTCGCCAACTTCAATAAGGTCGTTGTATGTCTTTATTTCAGCCACTTCCTTTTACATAAAAATCGATGTATAATTACTCGTTTGTTTCTTCTTTGGCAAGTTCTCATAAACGCCTGTTGTAGTGTCTTGTGCATCATCGTGAGCGTTTTTGCCAATTCGCTGATACCTTGTCATATCACGCCAATATTCACGCCATTTATTTTCCCAACCAACGGGAAACAGAACATTGTTCATAACGCCTGTAGAGCCCGTTAAAATACGGCTATTTTTGTTTTTTGTCTGCGTAAATGTAAAAAAGTGCGTAATATTGTTACCGTACTTTTCCTGTGCAATCCTGCGAACATTTCGGGCGAAACCTTTACCGCCATTGTTGCTTTCTATCTTTGCACGGTTGACATTATGCTCTGTGTGAGCCTTTGCAACTAAATCCTCTGTGATTTCCATACCCTCTTGTGTGTATATAACATCGAGCACATAAGCCTTGCAATCACAAACGGCATAAATGATAGAGCAGAGAAAGTCTGCACCCTCATCAGCTGTATCGGTATAGCTATCTATACTTTCAATATTCTTCGGTAATTCCTCGTAAGTCTGCAAAGTAGTGTATAGTCTGCCTTGTATATCAATAGGACTTTGATTATAGTTTGCTTCAACAATATCTCTTCCTGTATCACCGTTCAAAATATCGTTATACTGTGACAAGTTGAGAATATCATCACAAAGCATTTTACCATTATCAAAAGCCTTATAACAAATCAAGCGGTATTTTTTACCTTGTCTGTCAAGCATTTCCATAACACGCCCTGCAAGGTCATCACTTGCCCAACGTGTCATAACAATAATAACTTTTCTTTTGCCCTCACGTCTTGAAAGCATAGTGTCAGTAAACCACTTGAAATGTTGTTCTTTTATGTTGTCGTTTCGTGCTTCATATTCATTCTTGATAAGGTCATCTATCAACATAAGGTCAGCGCCGAAACCTGTCGCCGTACCTGTTGGAGAAGTGGCAAGATAACTGTTTGTATCGTTCCCCTCAATTCCCCACAGGTTAGCGGCACCGTCACCACGTTTAACCTTTGTATTAGGGAAAATATCGCTATAAACAATTCGGTCATCCGCTGACCGTTCTTGTATCTTATTTCTTACACCCTTTGAAAACACCGTTGAAAGCGTTTCGTTATAAGAGCCTGTTATAATCTTATCTTTCGGATATTTTCCGAGCACCCATTGAACAAACAATGTCGCAGTTCTTGACTTGCCGTGTCGTGGCGGTTCGTTATCAATCAAGTATTCATCTGTGCTTTCGTAAAAATTCTGATACTCACGGCATTTATCTTTGAGAAATTGCCTATCATCTTTATAAAAGTCAGGTGCTAACAATTTGCAGTATTCCCAAAAATCACGCCTTGCAAGTTCGCACTTAATCGCATTCCGTAATGTCATTGTCAAGCATTTCCTTTAGTTGTTCTGTTGTAAAACCGCTCATATCAATAACAGTTTGCTTTGTTTCAACCTTTTCAACGGGTTTTTGACCTGCCGTGTCTCTTAAAACCTCAAAAGCCCTTGCCGCCTTTGCTGTATCAGGTTCACCCAAAGCCTTAACAAAAAGGTTATAAGCTAACTGTTCAGCACCACTCATAGGATTTCCTTCAGTGTCAAGAACCATTTTATCTTCTCTTTCAAGCAGATAATCTATGCAATCACGAAGCAGTTTTTTGTTTCTTCTTGCCTTTCCACTTGCTATGCCACCCTTACGCCCATTTTTCACGGCTTCTTCGTGGCTCTGCTCGCTTGTAAATGGAACTAAATTTTGCTCGTTTGCCACAAAATCACCACCAAAAACATACAAAATGGCAGGGATGGTTGGATTCGAACCAACGAATGACGGAATCAAAATCCGTTGTCTTACCGCTTGACGACACCCCTATAAAAATTGGCGGTCTATAAACCTTTCGGAGAACATAACCGCCCGTGCATAACACAATGTTTTTTTTGTAAGGAGATGTGAAAATGAAAAAGGAACTTGTAATGATATTTTAACACATTATTTTTTATGTGTCAATCACGGTATATATACGCTCTTTCACTTCAAGCTGTGCGGCATACCTTAACACTTTTCGTGTGTAATCGGTTGAGGTTGTGCCGTTGTTCAGCTTTTCCCTCGCCCTACTTTCACCACAATTATAAGCAATTAAAGCTCCCGAAAGGTCAAATTTAGTCAAAGCCTTACTCAATAGATAAATACCGCCTTTAATATTCTGCTTTGCATCCGTCAAATCGTACACACCAATGCTTTTTAACTCTTCAGTGTTTATAGCATTGACCTGCATCAAACCGTAACAATCGCCATTCTTTGCGTTTGGGTCAAATGTGCTTTCAGCAAACATAACACCAATCACCAAATCAAACGGCACTTTGTATTCCTTGCAGATTTCCTGCGTGTATATCTGCAATTCATCCGAAAGCGGTATGTTGTAAATGGTCTGCACTTCAACATTCATTTGCGTTGTTGTTTCTGATGTTGTGGTTTGTTGTATCTTTTCGGGGTTTTCTTCTTTTGCACTTACGCTTGAAATCATAACGATTGAAAATATCGCCAAAATTACCGATAAAACGCATATTGTCTTACTCTTAAACATCTTTATCACCTAAAGGGTAATCGTTCATTTCGGGCTTGTTTTTAACTGTCCACGCGCAACAGAGGACATTCCATATAAATGCTCGGTCGTGTCTTTCATCTCCGTCATTCCTTAACCATTTCAGATAGTGACGAATTGCCGAATTAACATAACAATGTGTCGGTATTCCCTTTTGCCAATTTCTTTCGCCGTACTTTGTCGCACCTTCTTCAAAATGCTTTGAAAGCTCTATGAACATTGTTGATAAATCGGGGAAAATGCCTTTACAATGCCATAACAAGTCGGTAAGAAATCCTGCATTACCCGTCTTTTGGAATTCTGCAAGGTACGAAAATACAGTTGCTGTGTTGCTGTCGTCAAAATCTTTGTACATTTCCGCAATCATATCAAGCGGTAAAAGGTCACATCTGCCTTTGCCCTCTTGAATGTCACGAACTGCACCCGTCTCAAATTCTCTGCGTGTTCCGCTATCTTGTATCATTTTGTATTTCTCCTTTCACCATAACTGCAAAATCCATCAAGAAACATTCCTTGCTGTATCTTATGGCAATAACAAACACCCTCAATCATAATATCTTCTGTTGCGTGTTTGCAATCCTTACATTTAATAATTTCAATAAAGTTAGATTTGTTTTTGAAAAACTTGCAGCGTTCTTCGACATTATCGCAAGCAATGTTTGTTCCATAATATCGTGTTTTCTCATTATCTAAACAATTGTCAAAGTGAATGCAATCATAACAAGTCATTCAATCACCCCTCCTTTCACCATCCATTTTCGCACCGCAGTTCGGGCAGTAGTCCGTTTCATAAAATCCCTCATCGGTTATATCAAATTTACAAACGGAACAAGTCACAGGAAAATCATAAAAACCGCTCATATCATCATTATAGTACAGCTTTTCTTTTCTTCCTTTTATCCACTTACTGTGCCTTACCTCAACCACATCGGCGGCAGGTATCAAGTCGAGCATAGCTATCGTGTTATAGAAAACCTGTTTCGGTGTTCCGAATGCCATTTCTGCTTTAGCCTCAAGAATGTTTCTAAACTTTTCACGCTCTATGTATTCAGCCATTGTCAGCACCTTCTTTCGGTAATTTCTTCTCTTTGAAAAAACATAACCAATATTTATTTTCTTCTGAATTATCCGCAAAATCGGTTTTTATAAAATATCTTTCATCAATTTGATTACAAATATATGCTATTGTGTCTATTGGAAAATGTCTGTCACATTCAATTTGCAGATATTTAATATCAGCGTTTGTTTTGTAAAGCTTTATATATTCGTTCAAAATTTCATTGTGCTTTGTGTAACTGCTATCCGTGTGATAATATCCTGCAAAATTAGAAAAATCACTATTCTTGATTCTTATTATCAATTCAGCCATTGTCAGCACCTTCTTTCAAGCTTCTGCCACAGAACGGGCAGAATTTAATCATTGAAGTTTTTACATATTGTGCGAAATCATCATCTATAACAGAAAACTGCAAATCAGTTTTTCCATTCTTGTTTCGACACCACGGACACGGCTTCAATTCATTCGGCATTGTTGTCACTCCTTTCAACATAGCACCAAGACTGCGGCGGTTTTGTAACCTTAAATGGCATTAAGTATTTTTCATAAGTACTTTCGGATGTACCGTTATAAATGCCATATAACCAATCGTCATAACCCAATGCTCCTGCTTTTGTAAACTCGCTCAACTCTTTCGGCTTGTCATAGATTATGAGGTCTGAGATTGATATTTCGGTCAAGTCTTTTTCGCCTTGTTTGGAATAGACCCATATTTCTTCAGAAGACAGGCAAGCTGTTACAGCAAGATGCTTCGGAACTCCCACGCACATACGGTATGTATTCTCGTTATATGCTGTGAATTCGCCGATAACCTTACCGCAACCGCCGTTCTTTAAGGTTTCGTATATGTATCCCAAATAAGGTTCATTAACTTTCGGCGGTCTTGTTCTCAGTTCGCTTCTTTTGGCACCGATTTTAATATTATCGGTGTGAGGTCTGTTAATGCTGAACATTACTGCTTTCACTCCGCATCACCCACCATTTCTTTTACAAGGTTGTCGATATCATTTGTGGCAATTAGTCTGTTTATAGTGACTTCTTCGCTATGCTGATAAATCCACGCTTTTTCTTTCAACCTCTCCGCAAACTCTTTGATTGCTTCGGTTTTTGCTCTTTTTATAGCGTTATCAAAATGTGTTTCAAAAGGTAATGGATATGTAATTTGTTCAAATTCTTCAAGTATTGCTTTTTGTTTTAGATTTTCTTCTCTCAACCTCTCAATCTCTGCCTGTTGTCGGTTGATGAGGTCAAGGGCTTCTTTGCTTAAATCATACATACAAACTTTGCTCGTTCCTCGTTTAGGGCATTTTAGACACTTTAATAGACCATAATCCGAGCAACACTCCAAAGCCTTTTTAATCTCGTTATCTGTCAGCATTTTATAACACTCTCCAAATCTGAGTAATAAGAGAAATATTCTTCTGCGAAAGTATAAGTTTTGCCGTCAAGGTGAAACACATATGTTTCGTCAACATAATCATTATCCCAACATTCCGCATCGGCTCTGTATTTAATCTCTTTTAAATCGCTCATATTAATCTTGTAAACTGATATAACAGGCATACAACCGTAATATGAATTTTTGTTGAGATTTTCAATGATTGTTTTAAACTTCGGAAAATCTGTGTCAGATATTCTTGCTACTCCATAGGTTGTTGCATCACACCCCGAATTTTCTATGAAATATAAATTATTGTTATCTGTCATTGCTTTACCTCTCTTTCAATTTCCTCAATGCACGCATTTGCCGTGCAATAGCCGTCATTGTACCGCTCAATAATATCAAGCACACGCTTTGAGTCAACAGGGTTGAACTTGATATTGTTAAACACAAATTCAATGCCGATTTCGTCTTTTATAACATCGTGCATATCTTTCCAACTGATACGCCTTTCGGCAATCTCGGTCATAAGCTTGTAAGCCTTTTCGCTGTTTCGCTTATTTTGTCGGTATCATCGCCTGCATCATTCATAGCCATAGCCCAACACATAAAAATGCGTTCTGCATACAGGTTGAAGTTGCGTTTAATGTAATCGTTAAATTCTTGCTTTTCTGCTTTGGTTGTAGGTATTCTTGCTTTCATTCAATCACCCTCTATATCTTCGATTTGAATTTGAGCCTTTTCGGGAATAACAAGCATTTTTTCTTTCGCTTCTGTGTAAAATTTTCGGTAAATCTCAAATCCATAGCTATTTCGACCAACTTCATAAGCCGCACGAAGTGTTGTTCCGCTACCTGCACAAGGGTCAATAACAACATCTCCCTCATCGGTAAAAATTTCAATCAACTGTTTTAATAGACTAACGGGTTTCTGTGTTGGGTGAATTTTCGGATATTCTTTTGAGTTATCCCTTTTCCACTCAAACCAATTAAAAATCATTCTTCCCGTTCCTCTTATTGGTTTGCCTGTTTCGGGGTCTATTTGTCTGCCATTGTTAAATTTAGGAAGCTTGTCACGGTACAATACAACCGCATATTCGGTTGCACCGACAATCTTCATATTCGCCTTTAATACCTGTGCAGAATAGTTTTTTATAAACACAAGTGGATAACTGTGTTCAAATCCATATTTCTTGCCATACTCAATAACTGTTTGCATTTGCTCAAAAGCACAAAAAACAATCATTGCAGGTGCTTTGCCTTTTTCTTTCGGTTCTTTCTTTAAAAGTCTATTGCAGAAGTGAAAATACTCTGCAATTTTAAATTGACCGTCACAATTAAAAAACGACTTTGCGGCGAGTTTGCTTTCGCCATTGCTGTTATCTCCCCCGTTATACCAAGACGGATTCGAAGCATAAGCATTTGCACCGAGGTTATACGGTATATCGGCTATAACAAGCTGTGCTTTCGGTATGTTATATCTTTTATAATTTTGAAAATTATCGTGGTATAGTTCCATTTTCACAGTTTTGGTTTTCATTGTTTTCACATCTCCTCTACATCATCAAGCGGACACCATATTTCACTATCCGCTTTTAAGTCTTTTAATATTGCTGTGTGCACCGCTTCACCTTTGTTATTAAATCCCAACAAATACGCTTTCGGTGCAAGTTTTATTCCGTTTGCCATAACTTTAACGCTATTCGGACAAACTGCATTTTTACGGCAAAATTCCAAATATTTTGAGCGTTCCATTATATTTGGTATTCCTCTCCTGTAATCTGCTTATATCCCTCGCAAAGCCTTTCCCATTCTTCATCGGATATACGGCTTTTACCTACACCGAAAAAGTGCTTTTCTGCTAAATTCGCTAAATTCATACGCAGATATTCTTTGTTGTGCCAACCATCAGAGAAATACTTTTTCTTTTCAGGTTCTTCTTGTGCAAATGCATTAAACTCTGTCCAAAGTTTTTGGTCAATCCACTTTCCATATCGTTTGTGATATTCTGCTTCATAGATTAGGTAATATCTCACAAGCTCCGCCTTTTCGTATTCCATAACCTTATTGATAAGCAGATGGTTTGTTATTCCTTTGTCCCTATAATCTCGCATTATCGAAACAACCTCACGGAGCTGTCCTTTAAACTGAAGTTCAGGTAGATAAGGGATAAGAGCGTAGTGCCAAAGTCTCATTTTGTCAACCTCCTAAAAGCAATAACAATTTTTGCCAAGCAATATCCGATTCGGTCTGCGATGTAATCCCACAGCCTATCCTCAAAAGCTATCAGCTTTTCTTCGTGCCATATTCCGAACAGAATCAGCACCAATGCGATTGTTGCGATTGACATTTGAATCCAAAACATTTTTATACATCTCCTTTATAATATCATTTTTTTACAACAGCTTTATTTTACGGTCGGTTATTAGTTGCCATTATTCGCTTAACAAAATGCCTTCACCCATTGTAAAATCAATTTCGTCAACGCACTTTATTCCAAAAATCTTTACATACGGCTGTCCTTCGTACCAATCATTTCGAAAAACCACATCTATCAAATTTTCATCCGGGAAAGCAACTTCAACTGTTTTACAATAATTTACTCCATCGAAAGATGTTCCAATTAAACAAACAACATCACATACATATTTTGTTTCCCAAATCCGTTTAATATAATTAGCTACTGCGTTATATGCTTCCACTTTTTACCTCACTTCCAAGGCATTATCGTTATGTCGCACCGATTCAATGCCTCCAAACCATATTGAAAAACTTTTTCGGTTTTGCAATCTTTGAGAATTGCCAAATACGTTCCCTTGTGGTTTTTCTCGATTTTAACAACCTCAAAAACTGAACCATTTACATTTCCAATAATAGTTGAACCAACTTTAATTTCAACCATCAATACCACACTTCTTTCATCGCTTCGTTAGCATCATATTCAGCTTCGATTTCTTCAAGCATTCTCTTTGCGGATGCAAAAGACAGTCCATATTCCTTTGCGAATGCTTCAATTTCGTTCTTTCTTTCAACGCTCATTTTATTTGCCTCCAAAATCAATATCAGGTGTCGTCCCCCTGTGAGTATAAATATAACACATCTTTTCTTATTTGTCAATAGGTTTTTACAATGTTTTTAAAATATTTTTGAATTTGTAAATAACTTGCGATTTTGTTATTTATGCTTGTTTCCGTTGATATAGAGCCATTTTCAGCGATTTTGTAAATAACATAAACAATATTTCCTATAGTACGAAAAATGTATATATAATTTTCATTTGTAAAAGTTTACGGTAAAAATGCTATTTATTATTTACACAAGACTATGAAATCAATCATAAATGGCTATATATAGGGGTTTTTGTTTGTAAACAACTTTGTAAATAACTGTAAATAGGGTGTAAATAGCATTCTTAAAAATCGGGTAAATCGGAATCGTCAATAACCTCAAAATCCATTTTTGTGGTGCGATACCAAAACATCTGATTGCCAAAAGCATTGTGTCTTTCAATTTTTCCTCGCTCCCACCCACCTATACTCTGTAGGATGAGGGTGATTTCGTTGCTCTCTCTTCGTGTTGGTTTTGAAAATTCATTGTCAAGGGCGAATTTCCAAAGTTCCATTATGCAAACTTTGTTTTTGTTTTTGATATAATCTTCAATCATTCCAACTCGGTAATCATCTTCAACGGCTTGTTCCTGCTTTGCTCTTATATCTTCAAGCAGATTTCTGTCTGCATAGGGTTGTAATTCGCCTTTATCATAAAGATATTTAGCTTCTGCCCACGCTTGAATGATGTCGGCTTGTATTTCTTCTTTGTGGTCGTGCAATTCATATCCGCTTGAATTGACCTTTACAGGATACCAACGGCGGTTACCTGTTTTGTCGGTCAAGAACTGTTCTTTGTTTGTTGTGCCAATAAACACGCATTGCCTTTTGTGGTCTGTTGTGCGGCGGTCAAACGGTCTGCGATAACGGTCAACCAACTTGGTGATATATGACTTTACAGCTTCAACCTCTTTCGTTTTGGTTACAGCTAAAAGCTCTGCAATTTCACATATCCACGCACCCTCAATGGCTTCGATGCCTTTCTGTCCCTCAATCTCGGTCACTTCGGTAAAGAAATCATCTTGAATTGCAAGCCAACGGGCAAAAGTACTTTTTCCCTCACCTTGTTTTGTGCCGATGAGAACTGCAACATCGTCAAACTTGCAACCTGCATTGTACAGCCTATGTATTCCACCTGCAAATACAAGCCTTGTGACCTCTCTGATATATGGCGTATCTTCACACTTGAGCCACTTTATAAAAAGCGTCTGTATTCTCGATTTGCCATCCCACTGAACTGATTCAATAATATCCTTAATTGGGTGATATTCACGCTCTGCAAAGAGAATACGCAAAGCATCATCAAGCTTTTCTCTGCTATGAATTTTGTACTTTTCTTCGATATAAAACCTTGTTTTGCTATCGTCTTTGTCTTGCCACCGCTCAACCTTGCCGTCAACGGTATGTTCGGGAGAATATGAAAGCTGATTAAATTTCAAACTGTCAAAATGGCTATCATTTCTCAAAATCATCAAAAAGTTATCAATCGTTGCAAGCGGTCTGCCATTGCCGTCAAAGCTCAAATGTATATTACCGTTTTGTTTAGCAGATTCCCTTGCATACGCATACGCCATTTCTTTTTCTGCAAGGTCAAACGCTTTGAACATCCTTTTGACCTGTTCTTTTACTTCTTTATCGGCTTTAAGCTCTGCAAGCCTTGCAAAATATAAAGCTTTTAGCTGTTCTCTTATCTCGGCAGGATTAGCTTGAATCGCATATACATTTTCAGATTTAAGCAAATCATCAATGCCCATATGCTTTATGCCTTCTTCATACATTGCTGTATCTCCTTCCTTCTGCACAATCGAGCAGATATTCTTGATATTCTAAATTTTGCAACGCTTCAACGAAAAGCGGATGTAATTGCTCGTCAGGGTCTTTCGGTGCATATTTCTTTTTGTTATCGCTCAATCTTTTCCATTCATCGAAGATTCGCCAATATTCATCAACTGCGTTTTGCTTTTCTCGGCTCTCTCTTTCTCTTTTAGCTTTTGCCGCCTGTTGCTTGTAATAAGATTGTCGTACTTCTTCAAAGCTGTGTGCACCGAACAATCCAAGCGAAAAATCTAAATCAATCTTTTTTAAAGCATCTTGAAAAGATAAATCAAAAAGCTTTTGAACGAATGTTATAACATCGCCGCCACCGCATTGACTATAACAAACATAAGAATGCTCTTTTATCTCAAAATTGTTGTTTTTACCGCCGTGCAAAGGGCAAGGAATACGCTTCTTATTTTCAAATCCATATCGGGTAAGAACATCACCCATTGAAACTCTGCTCTTGATTTCTTGCGGAATATTCAATCTCATAAAATCACCTGTATAAAAAAATCCTTGTGTTTCAAGCATTAGGGGTGCTATCCACACAAGGAAATTTTAGCCGATAACTATTTTATTGTTCGGTGTAACCGCCCCTAACAGTTATCAACCATATTTATTATAATACATTTTCCCCGATAAGTCAATCAAATTTTCAACTTTTTCGCAAGAGCTTTGACACGCTTTTCATATTCTTCGGGTGTCTTGGCTTCGTTGGCTATCTGTTTTTTAATCTGTTCGTAAAGTTGGTATTTAGTCATTGTTTGTTTCCTCGCTTTCAACTTCTTTAAATTCGCCATTTATAAGAGAATACCAAGTGTCAGCTTTGATTTTTTCGCCGTCAACAGTGACCATTACCGCGCCGATAAAAGGATACTTTTCGCCGTCAAAATCGCCCCATTCTGAAAGAACAAGGAAACTACCTATAGAGCCTTTGCACTTGTTGTTTTTGCCCCATCCTACGCATATATTTCTTTCACCTTCGCCACTGTTCGAACAGTCAAAGCCAGTGGAGATGTTAGCTGACCCATAACCCGTAGCACTGTTAGCTGACCTTGAACCCGTAGCACTGTTAGCTGACCAATCACCCGTAGCACTGTTAGCTGACCCATAACCCGTAGCACTGTTAGCTTTATGTTTTGCTGTTGTATGATGTTTATTGCTCGGTGTTGCTTTTTCGGTAATGTATTCAATCGCCGCTTTTACAAGCCCCGGTATACCGATTTCTGCACCAATCTTGATACGCTTTCCGCAAACTTTGCTATCCTCGCTGTTTCTTTCATCCGTTGCCTCAAGCTCGACTTCACAAAAGCGACTGTTTGCAGGCTTGTAATAGTTGAAGCAGTCAAGCGGATATTCGCAAGCGTGAAAACCGCTGTTACAAAGTGATGCTGTTTCTTCTTCGTATTCCTTGCCGATTTCAAACTGAAAATCACGGCATTTTAAATCTTTGTTAAATCCTTTAAAAGCTTTCATTGTTTATCTCCTTAATCACATATTTTGCAAAAACTCTTTAGCTTCTCTGTAAAGTATATCCCTTGCCAACCTCGGAAACGTTTCGGATTTACAAAAAATAATATGAGCATCATATCTTGCCATCCACGCTGTAAGGCTTGCAATCAAAGATTTCGGGTGCATATTCGGGCGATATTTGCCGTTGTAGGCGTTTTCCCAAGAAGCATCTTCGATTATCAAATATACCTTTGTTCCTGCTTTTTTGATACGCTCAAACTCTCTTATAAACCTATCACGGTTTTGGCAAAAGTTACCGCATATTTCCGTAAGGCTCATTTTACGCTCGATAACAGCAACATTTTCAAGGCTTACCACCTGACCATTTGGCAAGGTAAACTCTGCCGTATAGTCCCCACTCTTTAATGCTTGTATGCGGTAAGGGACACCAAAGGCATCCCATCGCTTTTTTGCTTCTTTTGTGGGATGTTCACGGCTATCACACAAAATTTGCATTGTTGATAATGTTTTTTCCAATTCAAACGGTGTCATTCCCACACCTCACATTCCGCTTTTCGGGCGTATATTTGGCGGTAGTTCATTCTTGCACCGCCTCACAAAGTATCCTGCAGCAGAATTTCCTTATCCTTTGCGATAATGATAGGATGACCATAATATCCATTGTGTGCATTGTAAACGGCAAACTGCAAAACAGAACCGTCCGCAAATTTGAAGTCAACAAACTGAATGCCACCGCATTCTTCATAATATCCGCTTTCTTCGACCTTTTTGTTATTCAATCCCTTATCTGTCAAAGAAACATCCAAAAGGGTTTTGCCGATATAGTTGCCGAAATCATCCTCAGAAGAAAAATAACCCCAGCTTTCGCAACAACATTGTCCGTTGTCAATCAAAATCAAATATTCCTGCTCAGATGTGGTGATTTTGTAGCCATCGTAAGCACCATAACCCATAAGGGAATGCAACATCTGTATCATACCAAGCTGTGCCTTGTCGCTATGTCTGCCTACATTGGCAAGTTTCAAATTGTGGATTTCTTCAATCGCCAAAAGTTTTTCCTTGTTCATATTTTGCCTCCTATTTCATAACCGCCCCACCCTGCAACAGAGCAGGGCGGCTTTTATCTATCGTTATTATTTGAACGGTAAATCAGAATCGTCAATAAATGTAAAATCAATTGTGGCAGGTGCGGATTCTGTTACCTTCTTCTTGAGCGGTCTGTCTTTCATCGGTCTGAACTTACCATTTTTAATATCATCAACGCTTACGAATGTGCCACACTCTGTGCTCCAACCTGTTGCACCTGTATCGTTTTCCCATTCAAAATTACGGAAAATAACGCCAACTGCTTTACCCTTGAGCGTTGTTTCGTCCCAATTCCAATGATAACCTGTGTTGCTTTCTTCAATGCAAGCAATGGCATTTCCGAACATTCTTTTCTGACTTGCAAAATACGCATTGCTTTCCTGCGGAACTGTAATTCGGAAATTGCCCTTCCACTTCTTATCTTCATTGGTGTTTGCTTTATACTGATTTGCAAAGAAATCCTTGTATTCACCCTCTGCGATGTCAAAAGAAACAACAAGGACTTCGCCCCAAGTGTATTCTTTTACTTCTGCATTGAGGATTTTTGCTATATAGCCACCTACAGGGAGCGGCTCATTGCTTACACTTCTTTTAATATCAACGTCAAATCTTTTCATTGTTTTAATTCTCCATTTCTACACTTTGATTTTTTAACGGGCACATATCGCCCACATATTTATTAGGGAATGCAACAGGCTGTTTGTTGAGTTGACACATTCGCTCGTTGCTTGAAAGATAAGGGCAATGCTTGCACATTATTTCAGCTCTGCCCTTATCATCAACAGGGAAATTGACTTCTACAACAGCAACACCTTTGACATAACCTTTTACACCGCTGTCGAAATTAGCCATTTTCGTACTCCTCGATTGCTTTAATTACTGCATCAATATCGTTCGGTATTGTCTTTTCTGCAAACAAGCCCATCGGTGTTTTTGCCGTGCTGAAATTTGCTTGAGTTTCAAACAGATACTGACCATCAACGCATTTTGCATAAAGCACAATCGGAAATTTGGTTTCAAGACCGATTTTTGACAGCTTCTGACCGTTGGTCTTAATGCTTGTAAACATATATCCACTATCATCTCTTACGGTCTGCGAATGACACACAAAAATAACCGTCAAATCCTCTCGCATTGTCAAAGCAAAATCAATGATACCATAAACCGAAACTGCAAGGTCAAGCCACTTATCATATCCTTTTTCTTTGCTTCTACGCATTTCATCAGCAACCATAATGCCGTTAAGCGTATCAATAACTATTGTTTTGATATGGGGACTTTTGAGGTTTATTCCCTGCATTATGCCGAGGACATCTTCTTGACGGTCTGTCCTGCGATAATTTTTATTTTCTGCGTTGTACTGATTTTTCCAACCACGCCACGAAAGACCTTTTTTATCGCAATCAAAATAATATGTTGTCGCAGGGTCAAGGTTACGCATTGATGTTGTCTTACCTGCTCCGCTTTCGCCCATAATTCCGATAATTTTAGCCATTTTCTTCACCTCCTAACATTCTGTCAAGCTCCATTGTGCTTTGCCCTTTTGCCAACATAAAAGCTTCGTGCTCCTCCTTGGTTATGTTGTCAAAATACATCTTCTTACATCTCCTTTTTATTCAGATATTCTTTCATTACCATACGCACGAATGTTGACCTTGTGACACCCATCTCGTGTGCCGCTCTTTCAATCTTCGCCTTTTCATCCGCTGTTGTCAAAATGGTTATTGAATTGTTTCTGACTTCTTCACGGTTTGTTTTCGGCGTTTTCATTATCTCACCCCCTTTAATCTTTCAGCAAACCAACTTTTGTCGCTGTCTTTGTAATGTGAACAATCAAGCGGTGAAAGCTTGTTCGCTTCTTTTAAATGCTGAACAAGTATATTGTTTATCTCGCTTTCATCAAGCAGAGAAACAACCAAAGCGTTTATAGCGATATCCTCTTTTTCATCGCCATTAACTTCGAGACAGCCTTCAAAATCAACCTCTGATATGCAATCGTCACACACACCGCAGGTCAAATCATCTTCATCGGTGAAATGCCTTCCGCAGATTTCGCAAAATGTTTCATCTTCGTCTGTGTAAAGGTTTTCGGCATATTCTCTCGCCCTTGCTATCTTTTCTTCCAAGAACAATTCATTATAATCAACTGACATCGTTACATCTCCTTTATTATCGGGTGTGTTCCCCTTCGTTGTGTCTATATAATAACACATTGATTTCCCTTTGTCAATAGGTTTTTGCAACTTTTTTGCAATATTTTTAAAATAATTTTCGTAATTTGGTGTACTTTCGGTGTACTTTTGGTTGCTTGTGATATTGCTGTTCAAATGTTATGTTTGAATCGGTGATTGAAATGGATTTAGTAAGATTTATCGCAACACACAAAGAATT
>JBGVMW010000138.1:0-1590 GCA_045125095.1 Lachnospiraceae bacterium | reverse complement strand
TGTGTAGCTATTGTGCCGGTAGATACAACAATTGATCCTGCAAAATCTGGTTCTTATGAGATAAACACAATGCGTACAGGAAAAATATTAGAGTGGTATCCGGCACATGTTAGAGTTCGAGTGTATAACGATAGAAAAGGTATACACGAAGAAGTAGTACTACCAAAATCTGCAGTCGCAATTATCGAGAATCCACTATATGCTGTTATCAACGAACCGAATTCAACGATGCAGCGTCTTATTCGTAAATTAAACTTATTGGATGTTGTGGATGAACAAACTAGCTCTGGTAAATTGGATTTAATTATTCAGTTACCATATGTAATTAAAAGCGAAGCAAGAAGAAAACAAGCAGAAGAACGTCGTAAAGACATTGAAATGCAGTTATCTGGCTCTAAGTATGGTATTGCTTATACCGATGGAACTGAAAGAATTACCCAATTGAATAGACCTGCTGAAAACAATCTAATGAAACAAGTTGAATATTTAACTAGTATGCTTTACAGTCAACTAGGATTAACGCAAAGTATTATGGATGGTAGCGCTGATGATAAGACGATGCTAAATTATTACAACCGAACTGTCGAACCGATTTTAGCAGCAATTACCGATGAAATTAAACGAAAATTCTTAACTAAAACTGCAAGATCGCAAAGACAAACGATTATGTATTTCAGAGATCCATTCAAACTAACACCAGTTCTTGATTTAGCAGAAATTGCGGATAAATTCACACGAAATGAAATTATGACATCTAACGAAATTAGACAAATAGTGGGTATGAAACCAGCAGATGATCCATCAGCAGATGAATTACGCAATAAAAACTTAAATCAATCAAACGAAGCGGTAGATAACAAAAAAGAACTACCAAGCCCAGAAGAAAATCAAAATGAAAAAGCCAAAGAGTAGAATGAGGTGATAACGTGAGTAAAAAATACGATTTTAGTGGTTGGGCAACTAAAAATAATTTAAGATGTTCAGATGGTCGAACTATCTTAAAAGATGCTTTCAAACATAACGACGGACAAACCGTACCACTAGTTTGGAATCATCAACACAATGACCCTTTAAATGTGTTAGGTCATGCATTACTAGAAAATAGAGATTCAGGTGTTTATGCATATTGCACATTTAACGATACTGAAGCTGGTAAAAATGCTAAAACGTTAGTTGAACATGGTGATGTAACCGCATTATCTATTTATGCTAATCAGCTTAAACAAAAAGGTGGAAATGTAGAACATGGTATGATTCGTGAAGTAAGTCTCGTATTAGCTGGTGCTAATCCCGGAGCATTCATCGATTCAATCTTAAGACATGGAGAAGCTTCAGAAGAAGAGGGGGTTATTTATACTGGAGAAGAATTAGTATTATCCCATGCGGAAGAAGAATCTAAAGAAGTGAAAGAGGAGGATAAAAAAGTGGAAGATAATAAAGAAAAAACAATTCAAGATGTTGTTGACAGTATGTCTGAAGAACAACGAAATGTTATGTATGCTTTAATTGGTCAAGCCTTAGAAGGTAAAAATGTTGAACATTCAAATATTGATAACGGAGGAGAAGATGAAATGAAACATAATGTATTTG
>JBGVMW010000137.1:0-3814 GCA_045125095.1 Lachnospiraceae bacterium | reverse complement strand
ACTAACTTTTCCAACACGCAGCCGGTGGCAGGGGCAGAAGGTTCCTAAGCAGACAATCACGAGCCGCTTTTAGTGGAGGTGAAATCCACTCATTAGGAAGACTTAGGCGTGAGGTGCTATCGCCGAACGTCTTAGTCGTACAAGGCTAATTTATTAGCCTTTGGGAGATTAGTTCACCGGAACGTTGGCATCGGTCTGCGTGGAACCTTCTGCCCCTGCCGCCGGCGTACGGGTTGTCAACACGATTCAAATACGCTCTCGCACAAATCCGAATTTAGTTCCAAGGGCAGAACCAACAGTCGTTCTCCAACGTACCATTGGATCTGCCACACTTTAGAAAAAGCACTTTCTAAGCTTCTCCACCGCATTCTTTTCAATTCTGGAAATATAAGACCGGGAAATCCCCAGTATATCCGCGATATCCTGTTGCGTACAAGCCTCACGCCCATATAACCCATAGCGAAGAATAAGAACTTTCTGTTCACGAGGTGTCAGCACTTTATCTAAGATTTGGTAGAGATGAAAAATATTATCCCTTTTATCCATTTCTTCAGGAATATCCAGAACTTCACTTTCAATAATATCCAAAATCTGTATCTCATTTCCTTCCTTGTCAGTACCAATCGGTTCATAAATCGACACTTCCCGGGAGGACTTCTTTTTCGCCCGAAAATGCATGAGCAGTTCATTTTCAATACATTTTGCAGCGTAAGTTGCCAGTCTTATGTTTTTATCAGAATTAAAGGTGGAGATTGCTTTCATCAGTCCGATGGTTCCGATAGAAATATAATCTTCTAATTCTTCCGGAGGAAGCTGGTATTTCTTGACAACATGAGCGACCAGACGCAAATTTCGTTCTACTAAAATATTTCTGGCTTCCACATCTCCATCTTGACAGCGTTTTAAGTAATACTTTTCTTCATCAGCGTGGAGGGGCTTTGGAAAAGTTTTCAAAAAAAGCATCCTTTCGGCTGATTTCTATTAGTTTATGAGCCGGAAGGATGCTTTGTGCTTTTCCACTATGAGATTCTTTTATATACTAGAAAAAATACACCGATTTATTATAAAAGTGTTTACACATTATTTTTGGTTGGCAGGTTCCATGTTGACCTTGCGACCTTTGATTTTGGCATTGGACATAGATTTCATTACCGTAGCAGCATGTTCCTCTGGAACTTCTACAAAGCTGTAACGGTCAAAAATGTCAATAGAACCAACTAATTTTCCTGGCATACCACTTTCGCCGGCAACAGCACCTAAAATGTTGTTGGTGCGGACACCTTGATTTTTACCAACATTAATAAAGAAACGAACCATACCAGGCTCTGCGCCGGTGTTGCCGAACTGGAGAGCAGGTTCTTCTTTCTGAGCAGTCTCTTTTCCGATATTCATGGCAAGAAGGGCGGCAGCCACATCTAATGAGGAGATTTCTTCCATAGCAGCAAAGTGTTCAATACTGTCTTTGTAGGAATTTAATTTTTCCATATCTAAAATGTCACGTAATTGTTCAAAGATTTTTTCTGTCTTCGCGCGCTTTACATCTTTCATCGATGGAATCTGGCGAGGCAAAATCTTTGTTTTACAATATCTCTGGATATCCTTTAAGCGATAAGTTTCCCGTCCCCAGATGAATGTTAGCGCAACACCAGTACGTCCGGCACGACCAGTACGTCCAATGCGATGCACATAATATTCTTCATCCTGTGGTAAATCATAATTAAATACAGCTTCCACGTCATCAACATCAATACCTCTGGCAGCCACATCAGTAGCAACTAAAATCTGTGTTCTTCCGTTGCGGAAGCTGTTCATAACGCGATCGCGTTGTGACTGCTTCAAATCACCATGAAGACCTTCCGCTGCAAAACCAGCATCCTGTAATGTAGTTACCAAATCGTCTACCTGTCTTTTGGTATTACAAAATACAAGAGATAATTTTGGATTATAAATGGTAAGCAGGCGGTTTAATACTTCTATTTTTTTACGTGGATGCACTTCGTAATAATATTGTTCAATATTAGAAGTAGTTAATTCCTTTTTCACAACTTTTATAGTTTTCGCATTTTTCTGGAATTTCTTGGTAATTTCTAAAATAGGTCTTGGCATAGTAGCAGAAAAAAGAGCTGTCTGGCGTTCTTCCGGTACTTGTTCTAAGATGGTTTCCATATCCTCACGGAAGCCCATGTTTAACATTTCATCTGCTTCATCTAATACAACCGTATGCACATGGTCGAATTTAATTGTTTTTCGGCGCATATGATCCATCACACGTCCTGGTGTACCAATAATAACCTGTGTACCTTTTAAGGCGCGAATCTGTCTGCTGATATCCTGACCACCGTAGACAGGTAAAATTTTTACATTATGCATATATTTTGCAAAATTGCGGAATTCTTCCGATGCCTGAATGGCAAGTTCTCTAGTTGGGCAAAGTACGATAGCTTGAAGATGTTTATCATCTGGATCAATGTTCATTAGTAATGGAATACCAAATGCGGCAGTTTTACCGGTTCCGGTCTGCGCCTGCCCGATCACATCTTTTCCGTCTAATAAAACGGGGATAGATTTGGTCTGGATTGGAGAGGCTTCCTCAAACCCCATCTCTGTTACTGCGCGCAGAATGCGTTCATCGATACCTAATTCGTCAAATTTCATTGTTTCCATATTATAATTCCTTTCCTTTATTCCTGTCTGTTTCAGACGGGCTTGGAAAAAAGAAACGCCCCAGATAAGCCTGCCTGACAACATAAGTTATGGGTTACATAACTTAACACACATAGTTGCCATAATAACAGAGGAGGGGCGCTTTGTCAATGTGGTTATTTTAAATCCTCATAATTAATTTCGGAAAGGAACAGTCCCTGGGCTGGAAGTGGGGCGCTTGCTTTTTCGTTTCCACCATTGTCTAATAAAGGTGGTATTGCCTTGATATCTAACTTACCAAGACCTACATCTAACAGAGTGGCAGCCATCATTCGAGCCATATTGTGAAGGAAATCATTTGCGGTAATGGTAATTTGTATTTCAGAGGCATCCTGGTAAATATCAATGCGTTTCACTGTTTTTTCTGTGGATTTTGCCTTTTTTACAGTGGAGAAATTTTTGAAATCATGTTTACCTGTCATGGCTTCTGCGGCCAGTTTCATTTTGCCACAATCCGGCTTTTTGAAGCAGTAGTAGGTGTATTTTCGTTCAAATACGCTTGGCACTTCACCAATAGAAATTCGGTACTGGTATGTACGCCATTTGGCATTCAGGGAGCAGTGAAAACGTTCCGGTTTTTCTTCTACTGTTAAAATAGCAATATCCATTGGGAGATAGCGGTTCATGTATTGCTTGATTTCTAAGCAACTCATAGGGGAGGTGGTTTTGAAATGTATCACTTGTCCGTAGGCATGAACGCCTGTTTCTGTACGGGAAGCACAGAAAACATCGATATCCTCGCCGGTCATCTTCTTTAAGACTTCTTTAATCTTTATTTCAATTGTGTTCGTGGATTCTTCTTTTCCCAATCGCTGCCACCCGTTGTATCTGGTGCCATCGTATTCTAAAGTGCATTTAATTGTTCTCATGAAAATCTCCTTTCATATGCAATTTCCTTAGGCATTTGCGAAAGTAAAACCCATCCGCGAATTGTCAGAATTGTTTGTGCAAATAGCTGCTTACTACATAGTCTATATTTGACGCGCTCTCGCTCCCTTCAAACGTAGCGGACACTAAGGCTGTAAAATACACAGCCTAAGTGCCGACGTTTTCAGAGGGTCACATATAGACTATGCAGCAAACAGCTATCTGTCACAAACAATTCTGACAA
>JBGVMW010000136.1:0-15902 GCA_045125095.1 Lachnospiraceae bacterium | reverse complement strand
AATTCTCCCCTAAAAGCTCTACCAGTTCTTCGTGTGATAATTCACTGACAACAGGTTCTGCATGTGGAAGCCCGCTTAAGTCAGCATCTCTTTTTCCCTTTGTCTTTTTCTTCTTGTATCCTTTGACATTAATTTCTTCTGTATCTTCCGTATTTTCCACTGTATGTTCTGCTTCGTTAAAACACTGGTCATACATACTGAAAATATTCAGCTGTTCATACTCTTCCGTCTGATATTTCATTTTTTCAGAGGAACGTCCATATTTATGGTTCTGTGCCACCTGAAACATACCATACTCATCCTTAAACTTACTATTCCTAAAAAAACAATCAACCCACAGTGGTAACTCTTGAAAAAAACATGCAATGGTTATATATTTTTGCCTGCAATTGCTATGTTTAAAAATGGACTGCGCAGTTCAGCACAGTCCATTTCTAAATCGTAACAATTACTCTTCCATTATTTTCTTAAATATTTCTTCATAAGAAACAAAATCTTCTTGAGAGAGTTTCGTTGCTGTATTTATATCAAAATTTTCCATTATATAATCATAATAATTTCTGGTTCCACAAAGGGTTCCGGCTTCGTCATAATATGTACTTCCGTAGGTATCTCCAGCGGTATTTGATATTAAGTCATACCATATCTCAGTAGGCAGTTCTTCATTATTATATTGTTCAGTCACTTCCAATAATTCATATTCCCCTTCGCTTTCATAAACATATATTTGTCTACTTATGCAATCAGGGCAGGCGTTAAACTTGACTTTATCATACTTATAGATTTCGACATTTTTATCAAAATCTCCTGAATTTTTATTCCAACACGCTAATACAGGATAATATGTTTGAAGGGAACGTTCTTGGAATACAAACAATAATTTAAACAAATAGTTTTCCTTATCTTCTTCAAACCCACTCTTAATACTTTCCATCAAAGTACGTTTCCAAGGTTCTAACTGTTCAAATTCATATTCACTTATACCATAACCAGTATCAATCACATTTCCGGTATACTCTGTTGAAATACCATTGTTTTTGCAATATGCTTCAGCATAAGAACCTTCATCTACTACTGCGACTAAATTAGGGCAATTTTCAAATGCACTTGCCTCTATTTCTGTAATACTTGATGGTAAATTTATTCTTTTTAAATTTGTACAATCTGCAAAAGCTCTATGATCAATATATGTCATAGTATCATTCAACACAACTCGTTCAATATCGGTTGCCCCTGCAAAAGCGGAATTATATATTTTTTCTATTGGTGACGGTAATACATACAAACGTATGCCATCCATTTCTGACAGATATGTATAGGTTGCATCTTCATCTCCGTAATATATCTTACTATCAGACTTTTTTCCCACCGCTGTGACAATTGAATCATCATAACTATCCATTAAGGTCTGACCATCCTGGTCTGCTTGTCTCTCTGATAAACCTGTTATACTTGTCGGAAAAACAAACATCTGATAACTGTATTCTGCCTCAGCAATGACATTTGGTGCAATTTTCTCAATACCATTCTTATTAATGCCAACCACACTAAACTCACCTTCATACATGGCACCACCGTCAATTTTAGTAACACATATATCTTCCCAATTATTTTCATTATATGCTAATAATTCTTCATCCGTCATATTTAAGGCTGTCTCAATAGCGTTTTCAGTAGATTCTTCTTCTGATGTTACGTCAATATCACTTTCGCTTTCGCTACCTTCAGTAGTTTCTTCTGTTGGTGTCATCTCGATATCTGTCTCTACTTCTGAAGTTTCCTGTGTATTATCAGATATATTGTCTTTCTTATCATTGCCAGAGCCACAAGCAGTCAAACAAAATATCATAGTTGAAAGCATCAACCCTGCTATCACTTTTCTTTTCATAAAATAAAAATCCTCCTTTTTACAAATCATATCATAGTATAACGCAGTAATGTTAATTTTGCAATCACCAGACGAAAACCCACCATAAAACGACTAGGGCATACAAAAATACATATGACAGAAAAATACACCCATGTAACAGAAAAGATGGAGAATGACCTACTAGAGAAACTCTCAACACTCTACAAATAAAGAGACCACCGACAATAAATCGGTGGTCTTTTTTGTTTATATTTTGTTCATTTTCTGTTCATATTTTTTGTCCGCATTTTTGTCCATTTTTGTCCGCAGATTTTTTCTACGCGGACAAAATGCGGACAAAAACCAATTTTTCATCAAATGCGGACAAATTTTAGAACTGTTCTAAATTTAAAAACCTAGAATTTTCCAGCGTTTGCAGCCTCTTCGATTGATACAGCTACTGCAACAGTGGCTCCAACCATAGGGTTATTTCCCATACCGATTAAGCCCATCATTTCTACGTGAGCTGGAACGGAAGAAGAACCTGCGAACTGAGCGTCAGAGTGCATACGTCCCATAGTATCTGTCATACCATAAGAAGCAGGACCTGCTCCCATGTTATCTGGGTGAAGTGTTCTACCTGTACCACCACCAGAAGCTACAGAGAAGTATTTCTTGCCCTGTTCGATACATTCTTTCTTGTATGTACCTGCAACCGGATGCTGGAAACGTGTTGGGTTTGTAGAGTTACCTGTGATAGAAACACCAACGTTTTCTAAGTGCATGATAGCTACACCTTCCTGAACATCGTCAGCACCGTAACATTTTACAGTTGCACGAAGTCCATCAGAGTAAGCTTTTTCGTATACTACATTAACTTTCGCTTCTTTGTAGTCATACTTTGTCTCAACAAATGTAAATCCGTTGATACGAGAAATAATCTGAGCTGCATCTTTTCCTAAACCGTTTAATACAACTCTTAAAGGTTTCTGACGAACCTTGTTCGCTTTTTCTGCGATACCGATAGCACCTTCAGCAGCAGCGAAAGATTCATGTCCAGCTAAGAAACAGAAACATTCTGTTTCTTCTTCTAATAACATCTTACCTAAGTTACCATGTCCTAAACCTACTTTTCTGTGGTCAGCAACGGAACCTGGAATACAGAATGCCTGAAGACCTTCACCGATTGCAGCAGCTGCATCAGAAGCCTTTCTACAACCTTTTTTAATTGCGATTGCTGCACCTACAGTATAAGCCCAACAAGCGTTCTCGAAACAGATAGGCTGAATCTTCTTAACCTGATCATATACATCAAGTCCAGCATCTTTTGTGATTTTTTCAGCTTCTTCGATGGAGCTGATACCATAACTATTTAATACAGAATTGATAGTGTCAATTCTTCTTTCATATGATTCAAATAATGCCATTTCTATGTCCTCCCTCTATTACTCTTCTCTTGGGTCAATAATCTTAACAGCATCTGCTACACGACCATACTGTCCTTTAGCTTTTTCCCAAGCAGTATTCGGGTCATCACCCTTTTTGATGAAGTCAGTCATCTTACCAAGGCTTACAAACTGATAACCGATAACTTCGTTATCTGCATCAAGAGCAATACCTGTAACATAACCTTCTGCCATCTCTAAGTAACGAACACCCTTAGCCTTTGTTGCGTACATTGTACCAACCTGAGAACGAAGACCTTTACCTAAATCCTCAAGACCTGCACCGATTGCAAGACCATCATCAGAGAAAGCACTCTGAGTTCTTCCGTAAACAATCTGTAAGAACAATTCTCTCATAGCTGTATTGATAGCATCACATACTAAGTCAGTATTTAATGCTTCTAAAATTGTCTTACCCTGTAAAATCTCAGCAGCCATAGCAGCGGAATGTGTCATACCTGAACATCCGATAGTTTCTACTAATGCTTCTTCAATGATACCTTCCTTAACGTTTAAAGAAAGCTTACAAGCACCCTGCTGTGGAGCACACCAGCCTACACCATGTGTAAAACCGGAAATGTCCTCGATCTTCTTAGAATGTACCCATTTTCCTTCTTCTGGGATTGGAGCCGGTTCGTGCTTTGCACCTTTAGCAACCGGACACATCTTTTCAACTTCATGTGAGTAAATCATGTTAAAACTCCTTCCATATGTGTATTCGTTTTTTGTTAAATGATAATAATTTAACACTATTTCTATTTTCTCATAAAGTTTGTCATTCGTCTATACTTTTTTACAAATTTCTTGAAAAATTTCTTTATGTTTGGCTTTCTGTATTCATTTACGAATCCAGATACGCAATCATCTGTTTGCTCTGTGATATTTCTATCTCTGATTCAACGACGGTAACGGAAAGTACATCCATCAGATTCAAATCATATGGTGTTACATCATTTCCATACTCGTCAGTGATAACGCGAACACATGGCCTTAATGGTGTAAAACGGTTCTGTACGGCAACGATTGCAAGGCGGTTGTCAGAGAGTCGTACCGTGCTTCCGGTAGGATACACTGCAACTAACTGCATAAATGAATGCACCATAGAAATATCAAAATGATTGCCGGCATTTTCCAACATAAAATCTAATGCCTTGGCAGTTGTCCATTTTTTACGATAGCATCGGTCTGTTGTCAGTGCATCATAAACATCAGAAATTGCTGTAATTCTGGCTAACTGGCTGATCTCATCTCCTTTTAAGCCATCCGGATATCCGGTTCCATCAAGTCGCTCATGGTGGTGAAGGACAATATCCTTTGAAGCATTGGAAAGGTTAGAAAAGTTGTTCACTACTTGATAACCGTAACGTGGATGCTGTTTCACATATTCGAACTCATCATCCGAGAGTTTTCCGTTTTTGAAAATAATATCATGCTTTAAGTAGCTTTTGCCAATATCATGAAGCAAATTCCCCATGGAAAGCTCTTCCATAACCGATGGTGGTAGTTTTAGTTCTTTACCGATTACAATGGAATAAATCATGGTATTGACGCAATGTGTCATTGTATATTCATCTGTTGAATTCAAATCCAGCAAGCTAATCTGTACGCCGGAATTCCTGTTTACCTGTTCCATAATTTCGCTAATGCAGTCATTTAAACCACCAATATTAAAATGTTGCTTCTGTTTTAAATCCTGTATGGTATTTTCCAAACGCTCTTTGCAAACGAGTCGTGATTCATCAGAAATCGTCTCTGGTATCTCAATGCCTTCACTCTGGTCATCTTCCACACAAACATAATGCACATTCATATTCATTAGATTTCTTACATAGCGTGTCAGTTTTTCAGAACCTTTTTTTAATATAAGACAGTTACCGACATAGACAGGTTTTGCAAGTTTCATTTTATCATCAATCAAATCGGTTGCTATAATTCTCATAGATTCCCCTCTTCGCTTATATCATTTTGTTTCGTACAAAATATCCTATTCTTTTATATCGGCTATTTCATGCGATTTATGTAGATGATTTTTTAGATTTGTATATTTTTTATTATGGTATAGGTTACACCTTTTCTACAACTTCATTTTTGCTTTTATAAATACTATGCGCCGGTACAAATCCACGAACCATGGAAAGTGGATATACATTTGAATGCTTACCAATAACAGTTCCCGGATTCAGAACACTGTTACAACCTACCTCAACATGGTCGCCTAGCATGGCACCGAATTTCTTAAGTCCTGTTTCAAACTGTTCTTCCGCTGCTTTCACTACAACTAAGGTTTTGTCAGCCTTTACATTTGAGGTAATGGAGCCTGCACCCATGTGGGATTTGTATCCAAGAATGGAATCACCAACATAATTATAGTGTGGAACCTGAACGCTATTAAAAAGAATGACATTCTTAAGCTCTGTAGAATTGCCTACAACAGATCCCTCACCTACAATGGCATTGCCACGAATAAATGCGCAATGTCTGATTTCTGCACCACTACAAATGATACATGGACCATTGATAGATGCAGTAGGTGCCACGATGGCATCTTTTGCGATCCAGATATTCTCACCCTTTTCTTCAAAAATATTGCTATCTAATGTGTTTCCTAACTTCTTGATAAATTCTCCAATATGAGGAAGAACCTCCCATGGGTAAGTATAGCTTTCTAAAAGCTCCTTCGCAATTGTTTGCTCTGTTGTATATAAATCCTGAATGGTACATGGTGTCATAATGTGAACCTCCTAAAATTAATTATTAATAATATTCTGCTATTTTTTGATAATTGTTTCTTAAATAATATTGATTATTTAAGCCTTTCACATTTTGTGTATGCTTTGCTACAAATGCATTTAATTTCTGAATATATTCATCAGAAGAAATGGAACCTTCTGCAACATAGGTTAACCCTTTTTCCCAGCTTGCCGTCAGCTCAGGATTTAAAAGAGAACGTATGGAGGCATTTACAACCTCAAAAATAATCTCACCTAACTGGGTTGGCGTAATGACCTGGGTTTTTTTGTTCAGTGCTAAATAACCGATATTAACGAGTTTTTTTAAAATTTCTGCCCTTGTAGCACTGGTTCCAATACCACTACCTTTAATCTGGGCACGCAGTTCTTCGTCTTCAATTAATTGTCCTGCATTTTCCATAGCCAAAATCATGGAACCGGAATTGTAGCGCTTAGGCGGCGAGGTTTCCCCTTCCTTAATGTTTATGTCGGTCAAAGGAAGCACAGCCCCTTTTTTTAAGCTGCTTAAAGCTGGAAGAAGATTTTGTGTACCCTCTCCTTCGCCATCTTCTGTTTTCTTTTCTTTTGGAACACCTGCTATCTTTAAATAGCCTTCTTTTAATAATACCTTACTACCAGCAAAAAAACGCTCTTTGTCTACTACTATCGTCAGATTGATTTTCTGATATTCTGCCGGTGGGTAAAAAATACTTAAGAAACGCTTTACAATCTGTTGATATACACCTTTTGCAGTAGGTGAAAGGCTTGGAAATGCCTGTAAACCCTGTCCGGTAGGTATGATAGCATAATGGTCTGTAATCTGTTTATCGTTGACATAACGTGTTTTTCCGATGCCCTTCCACATCTCATTATCCAGTATTTCCTTTGCAGCTAAGGCGCCAGGTTGGAAATTTGTCAATCCTCTTATGTTTTTATGAATCTCCTTGGAGACTGCTGTTGATAACACTCTGGCATCCGTTCTAGGATAGGTAACCAGTTTCTTTTCGTATAGTTCCTGTGTAATGCGCAATGTCTCATCCGGGCTTATTTTAAAGAGCTTAGAACACTCATTCTGTAATTCTGCCAGATTAAACAAAAGAGGCGGATTTTTCTTTTCCTTTTTCTTTTCGACCAGTTCCACAATTCCCTGCCGTGGCTCTAATGCCATTATCTTTTGACAGAAGGCTTCTGCATCGTTTCTTTCTAAAAAACCATTATCTTTATATAATTTTGGTGAAAGAAAATACTCGGAACCTTCTACTGCCTTCCATTCTCCGGTAATAGCAGCACCATTGCAGTCAAATGAAGCGTTGACACGGTAAAATGGTGTTTTGACGAATTCACGAATCTCACGTTCACGGCGAACCACCATGCCTAATACGCAAGTCATAACACGACCAACGGATACAACGGTGTACTTTGTCTTTAGAAAGTCTGAAATGGAATTGCCATATTTCAAAGTCAAGGCTCTGGAAAAGTTAATTCCCATGAGATAATCTTCCTTTGCGCGAAGATAGGCGGCATCAGAAAGAGTATCATATTCAGAAAGATCTTTCGCCTCACGAATTCCTCGTAAGATTTCTTCTTCTGTCTGGGAATCTATCCAGACACGTTTTCGCACTTTGTCCTTCACCTTTGCTTCCTGCTCTACCAGACGATATATGTATTCTCCCTCGCGTCCGGAGTCGGTACAGACATAGATGCAATCCACATCTTTGCGGTTTAATAAACTGCTTACAATTTTAAACTGTTTTTCCACTGCCGGTATTACTTCATACAGATAGGTATCTGGTATAAATGGAAGTGTATGCATACTCCATTTCTTATATTGTATATCATATACTTCTGGATAACTCATTGTTATTAAGTGACCGACGCACCATGTTATAATTGCATCGTCCGATTCTAAATATCCATCCCGTCTTCCCGCATTCACATGTAAAGCCTTGGCAAATTCCTGCGCCACACTTGGTTTTTCTGCTATGAATAACGATTTTCCCATGCATTACCCTACTCTTTCTCTTAAAAATGGAAAACAACAGCTTCAGCAATAAATGAAGCTGTTGTATATAATTTCGTAACGATTCTGTACTGCCCTGTACGGAATTGTTACATTACATCAGAAATAATCTTTGTTGCACGTGCCGGATACTTACTCTTATCATAAGTATGAGAATTTCTATCTCCGGTAGCGTTCATATAATTCGTAAGCTGTTGATCTGTTACAAGGCAGAATTTACCACCAAGAGTTCTAGGCGTGGTATCTAAATGGTACCAGCCACCTTCGACCTGAACAAGGCTCCAATAATGTGTGCTGGTCGTTCTCTGAACTTCCATATTTGGAATACCTGCTCTTGTCAGCAGAATCTGTGTTATAGAATAATAAACAAAACAGTCACCGCTTTTTCTGGTCATCGCCTGATATGCTGCCATACGCCAATCTGCTTTGTTTGAGGTGTTAACATATCCCATATGAGAACGTACATAGCTATAGATGGCTTTGGCTTTTGCTGTCTTACTCATAGATGGTGAAGTAATATTCTTTAAGATTGTATCTGCTTTTTTATCTAATTGGTCATAGGTTACATAACCAGATGGTTTTTTAGCAATAACCTTAATTTTTGCTGACCGGGAAGTCTTATTACCATCATTATCTTTCACTGTATAGGTAATGGTATACGTTCCGGCTTTCTTTTTATTAACCTTACTATCGTCAATCTCTAAAGTTGGATGGATCGCTCTGTCATCAGAATACTTTACATAATGATCATAATCAAAGTCTTCTCCGACGTAAAAAGTCATATCAAAAACGTAATCTAATTGAGGCTTTGTTGTATCTTTTTTTACAAAATCTACCGTATATACTTTGCTCTGTGTGTCATAGGTAACAATATACTTATTGTCAACGGTATAGGTCATATTTGTTAATTTGATGTCAACAACTTTCTCTTTGCCTTCTCCGTCTAATTTTACATAGCAACTTTTGCCAGCACTGATTCTTTTTATGGTAGTATGTTTTGTTGCTGCTGTTATGATTGTACCATTTTCTTTTTTCTTCTTTACATCATAAATAAGTTTGATATTTGTCAACTTATGGGAAGATACATTTTCAAGACGTGAAAAAAATTTATATGCACCAGTTGTATCATTCTGCTTGATAATTTTTGATGTGAATGCCAGCTCGTCTTTACATACTAAAATACCGCCTTCATCTTCAAAATTTTTATTATTTGCTACAGTGATTTTAAATGTTTTCGCCGGGTATCCTTTTTTTCTTACCTTAATAGTTGCTGTTCCCACTGTTTTTCCTGATACGACACCGTTTGGAGCAACATATGCTACCTCAGGATTGCTGGAAGTGAATGTAAGATCTTCCATTTCAGACTTAACTCTTGTCATTTTACCAACCCGAATCGTGGAATCTGCAAGGTATGCATTGATTGTATTTGCAGCCTCGGTTTTGTCAGGCAGTGAAAAAAACATGCAGATTGCAATAGCAATTATGAGCAATGCATGAAAATGTTTGATGTGTTTCATAATAATTCCCCTTCTTTCTTAATATGAAATAATTAATTTGTAACCAGTGCGTCTTCCGGTGGAATCGCTTTGTATTCAATAGAAATGATACTGTCTCCCTCTATCAGTACATCCAGCTTAGTGGAGTCTTTCTCATATGTATAAAGACCGATATCTTCTGTGTAATCCTCGCCATATAATTCGATCATACGGTCGTAGGTATCACCGATTTTCAGTCCTTCATTTGTCTGTGCAGTTTCCATTAAATAAATACCACTAATATAATCTACTCCATTGTAAGGATAGGTGTAAACTTCATAATCTGCATAGATATAAGTTCTGTCAATACCGTTAAACGCACAGCTTTTTGCTTCAAAATAGTCAGTATACTCACCTAATCCAGCAATGATTGCTTCGGCAGGAGCATTCATTTCAATGTTTACATCCTGTGCTGACAGGTAATAACCTACAGGTTCTTTTTCTTCTTCCGGTGCTTCTGTTGCTACATTATCAGATGGAGTAGTTTCTGTTACAGCAGCATCTGTTTTTGTGGTGTTTGCCTGTTCATCACCATTTGTATTGCTCTCCTGTGAAGAATTGGTTGTTTCTGTGTTTGCCCCTCCATTTCCACCACAGGCGGTCATTCCTGCAAGGCAACATACTGCCAAAATTGCTAAAAAATGCTTTTTTTTCATAATAATCTCATTTCCTTTCTGCATGTATCTTTTCGTTAATTTTTTTCCGGCTCTGCTGCTCCATAGCTTTTCAGATAACCGTATTCTTCCAGTTCTTTATACTGGTCTTCTTTCATCTGGTTATAAAAATCAGTTTTTTCCTGCCATACCTTCTGATAATCTTCATCCGCTCTGTGGTCTGGCAGATTGTATGTTGTCTGTAATTGATTTCCTAAATAGCTACCTAGTTTTTCAGCACCATTCACATTTAAATGAAGTCCCATATCATAGGTGTCTGTTTGCATATCAATGCCTGTTTCTGCTGATAATTCCAGAAAATTGAAATAGGCTAAATCATACTTTTGGGCATACGCTTCCATTTGTTCATCCCATTCATTATACCAGCTCGGATATATGCTTGGTGCCTTCATAAGCACAAATTGAATGTCATTTTCTTCACACAGTATTCGCATTTTATCAAGATACGCATAACAGATATCAGAAAACTGATAATCCGGTAAGGGTTTTTCTCTTGGTATGGTAGATACTGCTCTTGTATCCACTCGCATATAATATCCATTGTGGGTATGTTTCTTTTTTGTAAAATAATAGTCAAAATCCTCTGCTGTCAACTGGTTCCATCTTGCGTGGTATCGCAACAGTGGAAAGATATATTCTATAGCATGTTCTTCCTCAGTCATAGAAGCCTGAATGGCATGCCATTTGCTGGATGACCATTTCATATTGTCTAAAGTCAGGCGGTTATATGCCTCATTTTGTGGTTCTCCATACTTCATCGAAAGCACATTAAAAACAACCACTTTTGGCGTTTCGTATTTTAGCGCCTCCTCTAAGAGATAATAGGACTGCCAGATAAGCTGCTGGGCACTTCCGCGTATATACGAGGTGATGCCATATTGTTCCCACATGGTTATTGGGGAAATGTTTTCATACACTTCACAATCGCCAATAAATAAAACATCATGTGGCAGTGTTTCATCATAATATTCAGCTATAAATGCACCATCCGTCAGTGTAGTCATGTATTTTGGAGTCACCAGCCGTTGGAATAATCCTAATACCAGGATGGAAATCACTACCATAATGACGGCAAGTGCCCCTCTTTTTTTTGATTTTTTCATAATTTATACCATAGTGCTGTGTCAATTCCCGGCACAGCGCTATATTTTGATTCGTCCCTTTCTGTTAAAATAATAGACTAAAACTGGTTATAGATAAATTGGTTAGAATCAAAGCCTACTCCATACATCCCAAATACCAGTACAGCAAATATAAGAAGGAAATGAATACAGTAGCGTAATATAGCCGGTTTCTCATATAGCCTGTCTCTGACCGGACGTTTCTCCTGTAAAATGCTGACGGTAAACAACAAAATCGTACCCGTCAGAAGGATAATATAATCGCTGGCTGTTAGTCCTAACTGCATCAGACTGCCATCAAACAGAACTCCGGGATTTGCTTTCGTAAATATAGAAAAGAACATAGAGAATGCTTCTTTCACATCACGATAACAGTCAAACAACCTTAAAGAACTCATTAGCAGGAATGTTCGTATCATTTCAAAGATTCCATAACACAGGTTCGCCTTTAATCCTGGAAACCGTGCGTGGAATGCCTGGTATAGTGGCTCAAATTCCTGAGAAATAATAATTACAAAGCTATTCATCAGTCCCCACATAATAAAATTCCAGCTTGCACCATGCCAGATACCGGTTACAAACCATGTGACAATGGTTGCGGTATAGACAGAGACGCGTTTTGCAGCACCTGCGCCAAATCGATTCTTTACTTTTTTGGAAAAATCCATAAGGGGCTTCCAGATGCTCATAGGATAAAAAATATAATCCTTGAACCAGGTTCCCATACTGATATGCCATCTGCGCCAGTATTCTGCAATATTTTTTGAAAAATATGGTCGGATGAAGTTTTCTTCTACTCGTATGCCCATGACTTCAGCAATACCGATTGTGATATCGATACCACCTGTAAAATCTGCATATAATTCCAAACCATAAAATACCATGCCTACCAGTACATATGTACCGGAGTAAGTTGCAGAATCCTGTATAATGGTGTTAACGGCAACGAGCATTCTGTCAGCAATCACCATCTTTTTGAAATATCCCCAGAGAATACGCTCCAATCCATAGGTAATGTTTTTCCAGTCAAAGCTGTGAGGTACAAACAATGTTTCCGATAATTTATCGAAGCGACTGATTGGTCCCTGAATGAGCTGTGGGAAAAAGGATACAAATAATGCAAAATGAAATGGATTTTTCTCAGCATCGTACTTTTCCCAGTAAATATCAATGAGATATCCCATAGACTGGAATGTGTAAAAGGAAATTCCCATCGGAAGAACCAGGTTCATCAAGGATAGTTCTGCATCGGATCCAAATGTATGTAACAGGGAATTGATGTTTACAATGGTAAAATTCGTGTATTTACATACTGCCAGAATGCCGAAATTAAGTAACATACATAACAACATATAGCGAAAACGTTTTTTTTGCATTCTTTCGTTATATGCCTTTTTCTCTTCTCGCGACAGTTCTGCCTTATGTTCCTTTACATATGCTTTTTTTTCATGAAGCAGTTTTTCCAGTTTTATTCCCGTAAGATATGTAGTAAGTGTTGTTACCAGTATAAATATCGGATAGAATGTGCCGGCGCAGAAGTAAAATAAGTAACTGGCTGCCAACAGCAGGATCTGTTGAAACCGTTTTGGTACCAGATAATACAACACAAATACAGCAAACATAAATCCGATAAATTCATAAGATGTAAATAACATAACGCCCTCGCTTATTCATCCTGAAGACGTTCAATCATCTTATACATTGCCTGCATGGAATTAAAGTTCTCCGGAACAATTTCCTTTGCTTTAATCTGAATATCAAAGGTGGTGCTGATTTCACCAATCAAGGTAACAATATCAAAGGAATCTAAGATTTTTCCATCTACTAAGTTATCGCAAGTTTCGTAATCTACATCCTCATGCAGTTCTTTTAAAATTTCTAATAATTCTTCCATTTTCTTTCTCCATTTCTGTTAATTTATCCTTTGCGGCTTGCAAATTTCTCTTTTAATAATACACGATTCAGTTTTCCATTTGGTGTTAATGGCATCTGATCTAATTTCTCAATATAATTAGGCATCATATAGCGGGGCAGGTATTCTTTCAATGCTTTCGTCAAGGCCGGTTTCTCTATTTCCCCTGTGTAGTACAGTACAATCTTTGAAGTAGATGTATCATAAACACAGCAGGCAGCCTGAATACCATCTAACCGATTCACATTTGCTTCAATTTCCCCAAGCTCAATGCGGTGTCCCATATGTTTAATCTGGTAATCTTTTCTGGATACGAATACCAGTTCCCCATGCTCGTTGTATTTCGCCAAATCTCCTGTTCGATAAATAATCTCAGGATATAGTGTATTTAACGGATTCTGTACATAAGACTGACTGGTCTTTTCTGCATCCTTGTAATATCCTAACGTAACAGAAGTGCCTCGGATACAGATTTCGCCACTCTCTCCTTCTGCTACGAGTTCATTTTTTTCATTGAGCAACAGAATCTCTGTATTATCAAACGGTCTGCCGATAGGTATGACCTCATCTAATTCAAAATCCCGGTTTACTTTGTAGTAACAGCACATTCCGGTACCTTCTGTTGGCCCATATAAATTTATGAATTTTGCATCCGGCAGTACGGAACGCCATAAATTAAATTGTTTAATTGGAAATACTTCGCTTCCAAAGGCAATTGTCTTTAAATACTTTGGAACGACTTCTTCAAATGTACCGGTTGAGGAAATTACTGTCAGAGCAGAAACCACCCAGCATACAGTATTGATTTTATGTTCATTCAGATACTCTACAAGCTTTAGCGGAAACATAAAGTAGCTTTTCGGAACAAAATAAGTGGTTCCTCCAAATTTTAGCGTACCAAACACTTCTTTCAGACATGCATCAAAATAAAGCGGGGTCTGATTGCCAAAGACAGAGTCTCTGTTAAATGCCAATACTTCTGACAAGCTGTCTACATAGTCAATAACCGAACGGTGACAGGCAGTTACACCTTTTGGCACCCCAGTTGACCCGGATGTAAATACAACATAAATTGGGTCAATATCTAAGGCTTTGCTTCGTATGTTTTCGATTACAGTAGGCTGTACCATTGTTTTTGCTGCATCTTTGAAAAGCACTACCTGCATATTTGTTCCAAAAGAACGGGCAAGGTCATAATTCTTTTCATCTGTAATAATCAATTTGGATTGCACTTTTTCTAAGATAAGTTCCATACGGAGCTTTGGCATCTCTGCGTCCATAGGGATATAGTAACACCCACCATACACAACGCCTAAGAATGCTGCAATGGTATCTGGTGATTTATCCATCAACACAACGACAGGTTCCTTATAGAGATTCTTTTCTGACAGCAAAGTGCCAATTGCCATTGCATAGTTGGAAAGCTGTTGAAATGTCAAAGAAGATGCATCATCTGCAAATGCTGTTTTATCCGGCACTTCTTTAACTGTTTCCTCCAAATAAGTTAAAATATTTTTTCGCATAGTTTAAAACATAGTTCCTTTCCCCTATTTTACGATTACTCATGTGTAATTAATTGTTGATATTCTTTCTTTAACTTCCCTCCACAGAACAGAATACTGGTAGCTGCAAGCACGTCCACTACATCCAGAAGTCCCGGTTCCAGGTAGCCTTCTTTTTTGGCAATGGATAGTTCTGTGCAACCTAATACAATGATTTCCGCCCCTGCGTTATGTAAATGTGATGTAACACTTCTGAATTTATCGAAATCTACCGGAAGATTTGCTTTTACCTGTTCATAGATAATTTCCATAGTTATGTTCTGATGCGTTTCATCCGGCACAATTACCTCAATTCCATAAAATGCAGCTTCCTTCTGGAACAGCCCACTGCTTATTGTTCCGGCTGTTGCCATGATTCCCATACGTTTGCAGTGATTTTTTTGCAAATATGCCAGCGTCTCGCGAATAATATGTATTACCTTTCCTTTTACTGCCCGAGCTATGTCATCATAGAAATATTGTGCTGTTACGCAAGGTATCGCAATCACATCGCAGCCCTGTTTTTCGCATGAACTTACAATCTGTAATAATTCAGGCATGGGATTTGGATTTGTATGGTCTAAAATATATGCGGTTCTATCAGGAATAGATGGCATATGATAGATAATACTTTCTATATGCTGTTGATCACATGGCGCGTCTGTCATTTTAACCAGTTGCTCTAAAAAATAAGCAGTAGCCATCGGCCCTAATCCGCCAATTACGCCCAGTGTCTTCATATGCTTCGCCTCTTTCTTATGTTCATGTATCGTTTGTTATTCAAGCAAATACTGTAACATTATACAACTCACCAATTTAATATGCAAGTATTAAACTTAATTTTGTCATACATAAAATACAGTGTTCCCGACATACTATCAGTAAAGTAGTATGCTATTAATTAGGCATTTGCGAAAGTGATAACCATCCGTAAATTGTCAGAATTGTTTGTGCAAATAACTGCTTACTACATAGTCTATATTTGACGCGCTCTCGCTCCCTTCAAACGTAGCGGACACTAAGGCTGTAAAATACACAGCCTAAGTGCCGACGTTTTCAGAGGGTCACATATAGAC
>JBGVMW010000135.1:0-34202 GCA_045125095.1 Lachnospiraceae bacterium | reverse complement strand
ATAGTCTTCCATATGAAGTTGTCTGTTCTTAAATCTACTTTCAGTTACATTCATTGCTTGTGCCTCCTAAAGTTCAGTCCTTCCCATAACGTTTGCAACCGCCATGGTACTATGACCTCTGCTGACTTCTCGCCATTCGTTGTTACTCACGGATTTCATACTCTGTTTCCATCCGCTGACGAGACCTCCCCGGGTACCACACATCACTTTCTCTCCATATATCTGCCACATTTACTATAGTTAATTCCGAGCAGTTATTGGACTTTGGTTTGTCTAGCAACCTTATCCTTAACTATAGCCTAATGTGATTTCTGTTCGTCAGACCAGAGATTTGCCTCCACCTTCCTTCAGATTCCCCTCGCGTTAATCACGGTTATTACCATGAAAAGGACACCCTTGGTCTTGGCTATATCCTTCCCACTGCTAGGGCGGATTAGGAACTTTCATCCATTAGTGACGTGCGCCGCCAGGCGCACTAGAAAAACCGCCACACAGAACTGTGCGGCGGTTTTTCTTACTCTCTCTTTCCATCTTCAATTGCAGCCAGTAATTTATCTTCTTTTGCCTGACTAATACGTGCCAGTATTTCTAATGCTTTACCCTCTCTCGCTTCTTCTGTAGATAAATCTTCTTCTACAACCTCTTCTTGCTGCTTGTCCACTAACGGTACCGGCTGGTAATTCACATTATACCATTTGATTACATTGCAACGCTCTCGTCTATTTCGGATATCAATTAAATCTTCCATACTCTCCCCGACCTTTCTATATTTAGTTAGTCCCTAATTTAAGTATAGCAAGTTTACCCAACACTTTCAACCAATTTTACTAATTTTTCTGCTTATCCAGCAATTCTTTTAATGCATCTTCACTAACACTTACCCAAGCATCCTCTTCTTCTTCATTTAAACCTAAATATTCCCGCAATGTGCCCGGGTAATCGCTTATTCCCCAATCATAGCTGTAATCATCAATTGCTTCAAATTCCACCTCACCAGCCAAATACAAGTCCTTAAATTTCTTCTCCATAATTCATTTCTTCTCCTTTATCCATATTTATTGTTAGACGTTTTCGAACGTATGACTATCCGTAAATTGTCAGAATTGTTTGTGCAAATAACTGCCTGTCTTGCCATCTTCCTTGTTAATTTTCCGGATATCACATGCACATCATAGTTTTAACAGTTCCCTGCCAGATTTCACAGCATTCTTTTCCAACAAAATAAGCTTCTTATGCAAAAATGGCTGTAGCACTTCTTTTAATTTATTTTTATCACCTGTCTGGCAACTGCCATCTGTAAGCACTATGATTAATTTTGAACGGGCATGAAACAACTTCAATCTGTCACATAATGCTGCCAATGTCTTTTCCTCGTCACTTGGAAGCCAAGGTTCTGTAATTTTGCCTAACTGCAACATAGACAATGGCATAACCGTATTTTCTATGCTTTCATCTGCCAACCAGTCTACTACATTAAGTCTGACATTGCGGAATACTTCTCCCGTTGTCTTTAACAGGGCTACTACCTGATTGCAAAGGTGTTTCATTTCTTCACATTGTATGCTGTGGTCCAGCACAATGGTCATTTCCAAAATACCTCCCATGTAATTGCCCGGTGTATGTAACACAAATTCAATCTGGTTCTTTAATTGTTTTCTTAACACGATGGAAAATTCATTTTCCGGCATAACAAATTTACCTCCATACGCCTTGTTCTAAAAATGCAGCCGCTCTTTTTTCTGCATTACATACAATCGATTTCTCATATCCCATCATATTCAACAGTTTAATGGCATTTCGTGTTGTCGCTCTGCCCTGGTGAATCTGATAAGAAAAATGTACATCATCATCTACAATTTCTTCTTCAAAATGATAATTGTCATAGTCTGTCTCTAATAAATGAGTCAATTCCACATCATGAGTTGCTGCAAAGCAAAGGAAATCCACATCCGAAATACTTTTCAGTATCTCTGTGGAAGCTGCAATTCGCTCCACTGTATTGGTACCGCGTAATACCTCATCCACAAAACAAAGAATCGGTAATCCGCGTTTTGCATTCAAAATACGCTTTAATGACTTAATTTCCACCATATAATAGCTTTCACTTCCCTGAATGCTGTCACGCAATGACATGGAGGAATAGATGTGATACAGTGATGCCACATATTTCTTGGCAATGGCAGTATGAATCGTCTGTGCAAAAATAGCATTAAGCGCAACCACTTTTAAGAATGTAGATTTACCGGAAGCATTAGAACCGGTGATTAGTACTCCCTTATCCGCTGTAATACTGTTACTTACAGCATCCTCTATCATTGGATGATATACATCCTCCAACACCATTCTCCGATTTGCTGTTTCTGATAAATTCGGTATGGAATAATATGGCAATGCTTCCCTAAAAGATGCAATGGCTATGCAGGCATCCATTTCTCCCAAACCACGAAATAAGAATTCACATTCCTTTGTTTTCTTCTTAACCACTTTTAACATCTGGTTAAACTTAATCAAATCAAAGTGAAAAATCATTCGTATATACATCATAATCGCTTCTTCTAAAGAACCACCATTCCTTCCAATGCTCATTACCAGTCCGGCACCAGTCTGAAAGGATTTTAACTTTTCCGCTGTATGTTTCAAGTCCTGCTTTAACGGTTCTATTTCTTCGAATGCTATGGAATCGCTTTTTTTAACAGCATCAAGCATTCGTAAAATATATTCAAAACAGATTACAAATGCCTGTATTTCTGCTTTCTTTTTACTGTATATCAAATTGTTAAATATAATAACACAAAAAATAGGAACCAAGCCAATTGCAGGCTCTGCAATAAAAATTCCAATTGCCACTGGAATTAATAGCAGACAAAAATAGTGCATTAGATTGCTTCTATCCGGAAGCGTCACCAGATTGTCCATATAATCGGTAAATGCAATTTTCTTTGTTCTCCCCATTCTCGCAAGCAAAAACTGCATATTCTCCCGCTGCTCTTTATGGGTTTGAAACCATGCGATTATTTTCTCCCGTCTATCTAACTCCTCAACTTTTTCACATGGTCTGCGAAGCATATGATACAGAAGACTATCCCCGGCGGAACTGTAACACTGGTTCATCATTTGATATAATGTGTCCATATCCAAATCATTCCATGTAATATCGTCTATATAGTAATCATCCACTTCAGTATTATTTAAAAAATAATGCGTAATACGCTCATATTCTTCGTGTTCATACTCTCTTTCCGCGAACTTTCCATATCGGTTTTTAATCGTTGATTCAAACTTTTTTTTCGCATTTCGTTGCTCCAATACGGATGCAATCCCAAGGAAAAGTACTATAACAGCAAATGCTCCTATATATCCTAATTCTACTGGCATGTTTCTATCCTCCCGCTTTCTATTGTATTACTTATGTAATACAATAATGTAATTCCTGCCATTTGTCAACACATTACATATCATACCGATACTATATGCTAACTGCATCCATCTGTGGATACACCTTCACAACCCGTTTTGCATATGGTTTATCTCCATATTCACCTAAAAACCTGTCAACTACCTCATATTGCTCCCACATATGCATGGGGAAAATGAAATCTGCATCCACATGGTCACAAAACCAGCTAAATCCCTTGGCATACCCCTTTTGTAATCTTGGATCTAACGGCAGAAATGCTACTGATACATGTTTCCCCTCTGCTTTCTTTATTTCTTCTTTGAACTGCTTCTCCATCTGCGCATTCCATGCTTCTCCTTCTTCCTCCCAGTACCACCAGTTCAAATCCCCTGCATGATACAATGTTTTTCCCTCTACCGTCACAAAATAAGCAACACCTTCGTCGGTAGATTTTAACGTTTCCACCGTCAGATTATCAATCTGTGCAGTCTGGTTCTTCCCCACATGTATCATATGTTCCTTAACCTCTGGTGATATTCCATGACGGGTAAGGTATTTTTCATTACATTTGATATCGGTCGCCAGAACATAAGTTACTTTCTCATATGCATTCCATAATTTGAAAATACGCATGCTAAAATGATCTGCGTGCTTATGGCTGGCAAAAAAATATACTGGTAGTTTGGGATTAATTGGCGGAAGTTCTCCGGTATAATAATCAAAAATTAATGTACAGGTTTCGCATTCTACTACAAAACCGCTGTGGTAAATATAAGTTACTCTCATATATTCCCTTTCTTAGCAATTACGCTATTATTTCTACAGTCCGGCACAGTCCTAATCTGAATAGTTATAAAACGCGCCATTTATTCTCTGTTCCATCTTCCTCTGCTTTACAGCTTAAAAGAGAATGCTTCACCATGTCACCGACTGCGTTTTCTGTATAAAACGCCATATGGGGTGTTACAATTACGTTGGAATAACTCCTTAATAAAAGCATTTCCCGATTGGTCATTTGTGTTGTTTTTAAATCATTATAGTATAATCCATTTTCGTTCTCTACCACATCAAGACCTGCCGCACCTACTTTTCCACTCTCGATTGCCTGTATCAATGCTTCCGAATCAATCAGACCACCTCTGGCTGTATTGATAATGACAACACCATCCTTCATCGCATCCAGTGCGTCTTTGTTTATCATGTGATAATTATTATCATTTAATGGCATATGCAAGGTAATCAGATCACATTCTTTCCATATGGTCGGTAAATCTGTATAGGTTGCATATTGTTTTACCGATTCCTTTTCCCACTTATCGTATGCCAGTACACGAGAACCAAAACCGGAAAGATAGCGTATTACCGTTTCTCCAATTGCACCGGTTCCCAAGACACCAATTGTCAAATCCGGCAATTCTTTCCCAATATTTCCTACAAGTGAAAAATCATTCATGGTGGCTTTCTGCATAATAAATTTTACTTTACGAATTGCCATCAGCATCAGCATAATGGAATAGTCTGCAACACAGTTTGGAGAATAGGTGGCATTTCCCACTTTCATTCCACATTCCTTTGCTGCTTTCAAATCTATATGGTCATAGCCTACCGTTCTTGTAGAAATCATTTTGATTCCCATCTCGTGAAAACGCTTCACTAAAGCTTCTGATATGCAGGTCGTTACAATACTGATATACTCAGAACCTATGGCTAGGTTAGCATTTTCCAAAGTTGGCGCCTCGGTTGTATAACCGATTTCAATTCCATATTCTTTTCCATACTGCTCAAAATACATGGCTTCGTCATGCATACGATAACTGTATACAAATATTTTCATTCTACCCCTCTCCTATTCTTTAATGATATCCGCAAATTCTGCATGAGTAACCTTTAACAAATCCTCTGGTTTTAAGGATAACTGCACTCCTAATTTTCCCCCGCTGACATACATAATATCCAGATTTTTGGCAGAACTGTCAATCCTTGTGACATACTGCTTTTTCATACCAACCGCAGTGCATCCACCACGAATATAGCCTGTCACCTTATTGATATCTTTTACATGTAGCATTTCCACGGATTTTTCTCCCACGGAGCGCGCGGCTTTTTTCATATCCAGTTCTTCTGCTATCGGAATCACAAACACAAAATAATTTTTGCTATTTCCCTGTGTTACTAATGTTTTATATACTAATTCATAGGACAATCCCACTTTATCTGCAATGGTAATACCATCGATAAATTCCTCACATTCGTAATTCATTGCCTGATATGGAATTTTCTCTTTTTCTAAAATGCGCATCGCATTTGTCTTAATTTCTTTTTCCTTTGCCATTTTTGCTTCTCACTTTCCGGATAAATTTCCTAAAAACTATCATAGCACAGGAATCCATTCAATAAAAGAACTAATTCGTGCGCATCTCTTTTTATATACCAGGAAATTTCATACATTACGCCAGACAACGAACCGTTGTAATTTCCTAGTATATAAAAAAACGTTCTGCCAGAACCAGATTCTATCTGAATTCTAACAGAACGTCGCTAATTGTTGCATATTAAAGTAGCCATTCATAACTGCTTGCAGTCTGTAATGCAGAATATGTACCATCACTGCCATACAAAACACCAGAAGAAGTGGCTGCTTTCACAGCTGCATCTCCAATGAAATCTGCACGTTGCGATACCATATCTGCATAGGAATTCTCTCCATTAAACAAAGTCGCAACTTTGTCCACATCTGCTGCTTTGAACGTTTCTTCATCCACAGACAATGTGTTATCAGTATTAATGGTAATTCCTACTTGGCTCAAACTTTTGCTACATACGCTTGAAAGCTGTGCTAAATAAGATGCATTTCTGCTGACATTGCTGTTGGATGACGCTGATGCGTTTTCCATTACATCATTGTAGTCTGACACAAAGCTTGTAACTGCTTTGTACATTTCATCTGTAACTGCTGTCTGTTCCTCTGTAAACAAGGATTTTTCGCCTGTCTCTGTAAGTTTTGCTGCTGATTCCTTCAAATCATCTGTACTTCCCTTAACAAGTGTAAGCTTCTTGTCCGTAGTCGTTGACAGTGTTTCTGTCTTCGAACTGGTGCTGCTACTCTCAGAAGATGAAGAACTCTGGTTCGCATAGTAAGCCTTCAAGAGTTTTCCATATCCACCAGCCTTGATTGACGAATAATCGGTCAACATGCTATACATTCCTGACATGCTACTTGTGGTGCTTGTACTTCTTTGTGTACTTAGACTAGAAAACAACGTACTGTAATTCCAATTCAAGTTGATTCCCATATCAATCTCCTCCTTTCCCTAAATATGATGGAATTTATTTCCACCTTATTATAATATATCGGTTTTATTTCCTTGATTGTTAAGTTCATTACCGATATTATGTGCCTTATAGCATTATTTTCCTTCGTAGCAAATAACACTCTCTACCGGATACTCTTTCAGACGCTCTCTGCCATTCAAGCCTGCTAATTCCATAAGAAATACAATTTTTACTACTTGTCCACCTAATTCTTCTACTAATTTGGCAATGGCTTCTACCGTTCCTCCTGTTGCGATCAGATCATCCACGATTACAACCTTCTGCCCCGGCTTAATGGAATCCTTATGCATCTCAACAATTGCAGTGCCATATTCTAACGCATACTCTTTCTCTACTGTTTCACATGGAAGCTTGCCCTTTTTTCTAGCTAAAATAAATGGTTTATGCAGATTGTACGCAATAGGTGCGCCAAAGATAAATCCTCTGGACTCCGCTCCTACAATCACATCCACATCCATATTTCCAATTAATTCCTGTAAAGAATCGATTGCTAACTGTAATCCATCTGCATCCTGTAATACACTTGTCACATCCCGGAATATAATGCCTTCCTCCGGGAAATCCGGTATGCTTCTCACATAGTCTTCCAGCTTCTTCATGTTCATTCCTCCTGTATCGCTCTCTGAATTCTTTTGGTTCTTTCTACGTAATTATTCAGTACCTTTCTACTCTTATTTTATCACATATAACATTTGATTACTACTATATTAGGAATTTCTGCAACTATTCTAACACATCAAACGCTTCTCCCTTTGCCCATGGGCTTCCGATGTCACATCTACCATGATGGTAAGCTCTCTTTGTCGATTCCGGCTCCACATCCTCTGACATTAGGATTTTTAATCGTCCTGTGTCAGAGGCGGCAAAGTTATCTAATATGGCTAAGAGATTATCTATGTCCTTTTCGTTATTTTGATTCATAATGTCTTATCCTTTCAAGAGGCATTTCCATTCGCCTCATTCTATTGCTTTCACGTATTTTCATTATATAGGTATTTACGCCTTCATATAATCAAATATCGATAACTGGTTACTATCCGGCAGATTATCTAAGATACCAAGGCTCGTCAGCAATTCAATATTACTCTTACCTATTTTTGCTCGCTCCCGAAGCTCATCTTTGGACATAAAGGCACCATCCTTCGCAGCATCTTCAATACCTTCTGCTGCCTTATCACCTAAACCGGCTACTGCGTTGATTGGTGGTAACAGTTTGCCATCTATAATCTGGAATCTCTTTGCTTTTGAGGTCATAATGTCAATTGGAAGGAATTCAAATCCTCTTGCATACATCTCCTGCACAATTCGCATATCACGGAGCTTATCCTGCTCAACTGGTGTCAAAGCATCTGCTCTGTTTTTGTAATCCTTAATATGCTCCTCTAATGCCTTCTTGCCAAAACACATCAAAGAGTAGTCAAACGCTTTGGCACGAATACTGAAAAACGCCGCATAATATGCCAATGGATAAAATACCTTACAATAGGCAATTCTCCATGCCATCATAACGTAGGCTACCGCATGGGCTTTCGGAAACATGTATTTGATTTTTTTACATGACCAGATATACCAGTCCGGTACATCATGCTCCTTCATTACCGCTTCCCATTCTGGTTTCAGACCTTTACCCTTACGAACACTTTCCATAATAGTAAAGGATAATTCACTTTCCACGCCCTTATAGATGAGGAAAGTCATAATATCATCTCGCGTACAGATTGCAGTCGAAATCGTTGCTTTTCCCTCTTGCAACAGCGTCTGTGCATTTCCTAACCATACATCCGTTCCATGAGACAATCCGGCGATACGAACCAAATCTGAAAACGCTTTTGGCTTCGTATCAATTAACATCTGCATCGCAAAATCTGTACCAAATTCCGGGATTCCTAAGGAACCTAGCTGACAGCCATTTAATTCCTCTGGTGTTACCCCTAATGCAGTAGTATTCTGGAACAAAGACATAACTTCTTTGTTATCAAGAGGAATCTTCTTTGCATCCAGTCCGGTTAAATCTTCCAGCATACGAATCATGGTCGGATCATCGTGTCCCAGTATGTCAAGCTTCAACAAGTTATGATCAATGGAGTGGTAATCGAAATGTGTAGTTACCGTATCTGTGGTCATATCATTTGCCGGGTGTTGCACTGGGGTAAAGGAATAAATCTCCTCACCATAGGGAAGTACGATAATACCGCCAGGATGCTGTCCGGTTGTTCTTCTGACACCTACACAGCCGGATGCCACACGCTCAATTTCACATTTACGTCTGACAATTCCTCTTTCCTCATAATACTTCTTCACAAATCCAAATGCATTTTTATCTGCTAAGGTACCAATGGTACCGGCACGGTAGGTCTGTCCGGCACCGAAAATAACTTCTGTGTAGCGGTGTGCCTTACTCTGGTAATCACCGGAAAAGTTAAGGTCAATATCCGGCTCTTTGTTTCCTTTAAATCCTAAGAAGGTTTCAAATGGAATATCAAATCCATCCTTCTCTAACTTCTCTCCACAGTTCGGACATATTTTATCCACCATATCACATCCCGCAAGTCCATCTGCTGCATACTGCTTCACCTCCGGGGAATCAAAATCGGAGTAATGACAGTTCTTGCAGTAATAATGAGGTGGCAGAGGATTTACCTCCGTAACACCTGACATAGTGGCTACAAAGGAGGAACCAACGGAACCTCTGGAACCTACCAGATAGCCATCCTCATTGGATTTCCACACAAGCTTCTGGGCAATAATATACATAACAGCGAATCCATTGCTGATAATGGAATTTAACTCTCGCTCTAATCGTTCCTTAACAATCTCCGGCAAATCTTCTCCATACATGGCGGTTGCCGTTCGATAACAAATCTCACGGAGTGTCTTGTCGGAATCTTCAATGACAGGTGGACACTTATCCGGACGTACCGGGTCAATTTTCTCACACATATCTGCAATTTTATTCGGGTTAGTGATAACTACTTCCTCTGCTTTTTCGGAACCTAAATACTTGAATTCCTCCAGCATTTCATCCGTTGTGTGCAGATATAATGGTGGCTGGTTATCCGCATCGGCAAAACCTTTTCCTGCCATAATAATTCTTCGGTATACTTCATCCTCCGGATTTAAGAAATGTACGTCACAGGTTGCCACTACTAACTTATGAAAATCTTCCCCCAGCTTTACAATCTTACGGTTCAGTTCCTGCAAATCTTCCACCGTATTTGGCGGATATTTATCACTTTCCAACATAAACATGTTGTTTCCAACCGGCTGTATTTCCAAATAGTCATAGTAATGAACCAGTCGGGTGATTTCTGCATCGCTCCTTCCATATAGAATTGCCTGAAACAGCTCTCCCGCTTCACAGGCAGAACCGAGCAGAATACCTTCCCGATACTTGTTAAACACCGATTTCGGTATACGAGGCCTTCTGTTAAAATACTCCAAATGAGATAACGATACCAAACGATACAAATTAATTCTTCCAATATCATTTGTTGCCAGGAAAATCGCATGATAAGTCGGCAATTTCTTGATTTTTTTGTCAGACATATACGACTGCTCATTCAATTTATCAAGATTTTTGATATCCTTTTCTTCTAACATCTCGATAAATTTGAGGAAAATGCCTGCTGTTGCTTCTGCATCATCCACCGCACGGTGATGATTCTCCAAAGATACGCCTAAGTCCTTCGCCACGGTATCCAGCGTGTGTTTCTTCAAATGTGGTTGCAAAATTCTGGAAATTGCCACCGTATCTACAATGGTAAATTCTTTTTTGATGCCTAATTTCTCGCAATTATATTTGATAAAGCTCATATCAAATTCTGCATTGTGAGCAGTCATTACCGCATCGCCGCAGAATTCCATAAAGGCTGGTAAAATGTTCTCAATGGTATCCGCATCCATTACCATAGAATCCTTGATTCCTGTCAACTGTTCAATACGGAATGGTATCGGTTCCTGTGGATTTACAAATTCTGAAAAACGGTCAGTAATTTTTCCATTCTCTACTTTTACTGCACCAATTTCTATAATTTTGTTCTTCTCCGGGCTGAATCCGGTAGTTTCTAAGTCAAATACCACATAAGTATCGTGAAGACTCTGGTTCTTTGAATTTTCTACCAATTCCTTAATGTCGTCTACAATATAACCTTCCACGCCGTAAATAATCTTGAAATCAGTATCTTTCGGTAACGCATGGCTTGCTTCGGTAAATGCCTGCACAACACCGTGGTCTGTGATTGCAAGTGCCTTATGCCCCCATTTCATTGCCTGCTTCATAATGGAACCAATATCAGAAACTGCATCCATATCACTCATTTTCGTATGACAATGAAGCTCCACACGCTTTTCCACTGCATTATCCATTCTGGATGTGGTAAAATCCGGTATTGCCATAATGCCATTGATGGACTGAATGGTCACTTCATGGTCAAACTTATCCAACATGGCAATCCCTTTTACAAGAATAAAATTGCCTTTCTTGATACGTTCTAACAGTTCTGGCAGATTCTCATTTTTTACAAACATTTTCATAACAATGGTGTCTGTAAAATCTGTTACGCTGATACTTAAAATTGTCTTTTCTCCACGGATTTCACGCTGTTCTACACCCAGAATCTTACCGCGGATTACTACCTCACCCATTTCATCTTCTATCTGTCTGATGGAAAGCACTTCTTCCTCATCATATATTTCACGCCCAAAGATAACATTTGGATTATCAGATTTGCGCGGAGTAAAGCTGCGACGAAAGCCTTCTTTTTTCTTGAAGCCATCGAATTTCTTTTCCTCCGGTTTCTTGTCAGCCGGCTTGCTGTCTTTTTTCTGTGCTGGTTCTGCTAATTTGCCGGATGCGTTGTCATCCCAAGGAAGCTCGCCATTATCTGATTCCATTATTGCATCGGAATTCTGGCTATTTGCACTTTGAGCCGCCTGAATATTGTCTACCATCCAGGTAATCTGTTGCTGCATCTTCAGTTCACGCCGCTCTAATTCCTTGCTCTTTTCCGGTGGCTTGTCTTCTACTTCAATCTGAACCGGTATCTGGCAGCGTTCATGAAATATTTTATCAAGTATGCGAAGTACCTCTGCCTTTCCCGATTGCATAATCGCATCACCACGAACCTTTAATTTCAGCACATTATCCTCTGGAAATTCATATTCTGCTGTTTTTAACAGCATGTACTCTATGTGACGGTAGGCTTTCAATTCCTCTAAAATACTGTCTCTGTATTCCTCAAATAAAAATTTAGGTGTATACTGGGCAGAGAGCATAAACTTCTCATATAACTTCACTTGTATATTTCGGTTTCGAAAAACCTGTGTAACAATAGAAGCCTCCATCTGATAGATATGCTTTTTTTCTATCAAATGGTGGCTTTCTATGTACACTCGTATGAAATCTCTTGCTGTGTTTGAGGACACTTTTGTTACCATAACGTCCTCAAACAAGTGCCGCAATTCACCGTCTAATTTTAAATCAGGAAACACTTCAAAAAAAGATTTTGTCATGATTTCACTCTTTCTAAACTATATAGTTGCAATATATTAACCGTACGCCTTTCATACCCACAGACGATCCTTGAACGACCGAACTAACGGTCTGTCATAGCCAACAATTCCTTGCGCAATTCTTCTAACAATTGTTCTTCCGGCACCTTGCGGAGTATCTGTCCTTTTTTGATAATCAGACCTTCACCGATGCCGCCTGCAACTCCGATATCTGCTTCCTTGGCTTCTCCCGGACCATTGACTACACACCCCATTACTGCTACTTTGATATCATTTAACGGAATGTCTGCTACCATATTTTCCACCTGGTTGGCAAGACCGATTAAATCGATCTGGGTGCGTCCGCATGTTGGGCAGGATACAATTTCAATTCCGCCTTTTCGTAAACCTAATGTCTTTAATATCAGTTTTGCAGATTTAATCTCTTCTACCGGGTCTCCTGTCAGAGATACACGGATAGTATCACCAATTCCTTGATTTAAAATAATTCCCAGACCTACCGCAGACTTGATATTACCGGATAAGACGGTGCCTGATTCAGTAATCCCTACATGGAGTGGATAATTGGTCTTTTCTGCCAAAAGTTCGTGTGCCTTTACGCACATCAGTACATCTGAAGATTTAATGCTGATAACCAGATTGTCATATCCATAAGACTCAATCTGTGCTACCTTTTCTAATGCACTTTCTACTATGCCTTCTGCGGTAACACTTCCGTATTTTTCTAAGTATTTTTTTTCAAGAGAACCACTGTTTACACCTACACGGATTGGTACCTTGCATTCCTCGGCTTTCCGGACAACCGCTTTTACTTTTTCTTCATCACCAATATTTCCGGGATTGATACGGATTTTGTCTGCACCATGTTCCATTGCCGCAATGGCAAGACGATAATCAAAATGAATATCCGCTACCAATGGTATCTGAATACGTTTCTTAATCTCCTCTAACGCTGCAGCTGCTTCCATGTTTGGCACGGCACAGCGGATAATATCACACCCCGCATTGGTCAGACGCTCAATCTGTGCAACGGTTGCTTCTACGTCTTCTGTCTTTGTATTTGTCATGGACTGAATTAATACAGGATTACCGCCACCGATTACCTTGTTACCAATCTGAATCACTTTTGTATGTTCTCTCATATGCATCTCCATTCCCTCGCTTTGCAACATAGTAATTATGCCTCAGCGAAACAAATATCTTGATTTCTCACACGACTCTCTTATTTCTCTTAAACAAACAGTTTACGGATATCATTTGCCATTACAAATACCATCAGCCCCATCAAAAGCACAAGACCGGCAAAATGCACCATACCTTCTTTGTCTGGTGGTATTTTTTTTCCACGAATCACTTCTATAATAAGGAACAGCAATCTACCGCCATCCAATCCGGGTATTGGTAGCAAATTCATAACACCGATATTTGCTGACAGGAAAATCGCCATATTTACCATATTTAGCCATACCACAAATGCCCCTTCTTCTTTAGCAGCATCATACGTCTCTCCAATCTGGTCGACGATTCCAACCGGGCCAGACAAATCATTTGCCTTCACTTGTCCTTTGAACAACATTCCAATACTTTTGATTGTGGTTTTAATCCAGTAACGTACCTCGTAAGCACTATATTTTACCACATCCCACGCATTTCCCTTTGTACGTTCCCCAGACATGGTCATTCCCATCAGATATCTGCCATCTTCGCCCTGTACCTTTGGAATTTCTACTGTGGCACGCTTTCCATTGCGCTCATATTCCACCTTAACGGAGTCTGCATTCTGATTCACCATAGTAAAAACGGATACTTCTCTGGATACATGCACATGCTCATTATCCAAGCGGATAATAACATCCCCCTCCTGCAATCCTGCTTCTGCTGCCGGATATCCTTCTATGGTACCAGCTACAACCGGAGCATCATAACCAATGGAGCCAACAATAAAGAAGGCAAGGAAAAATGCAAGTAAAAAATTAAAGATTGGACCAGCTGCAACAACAGCAATCCTTTGCCAAGCTGTCTTAGATGAAAAGGAAATTTCACTGTTGATTTCTTCTTCTTCTCCCATACCATCTTCGCCCACCATCATACAAGAACCACCAAAGGGCAGTAATTTTACACAATAATCGGTTTCACCCTTTTTTATGTGAAATAATTTTGGACCCATACCAATTGCAAATTCGGTAACACCGATTCCGTTTCTTTTTGCCAAAAGAAAATGACCAAGCTCATGTATAATTACAATTACACTAAATATAATGAGTGCTAAAATAACTTTCATATTCTGTCTCCTGCTAATCTATTTTCGAAAACTACTGTTTATCCATTCGTATGTTTCCTGCTCTGTCTGTAAGATTTCCTCTACGGTCGGATTCTGTATTGTCTTATGTTGTTCCATACAACTTCTAATCATTTCTGTGATTTCTAAGTATCGTATTTCCCGGTTTAAGAACATGCTGACTGCTTTTTCATTTGCCGCATTGAACACCGTTGGCATGGAACCACCGATTTTTCCAGCCTCCAATGCAAGAGAAAGTCCCTCAAAGGTCTCCATATCCGGTTCCTCAAAGGTAAGTTGTTTTAATTTGTATAAATCAAGACGTTCCCCCTTCAGATACCGTCTGTCCGGATAAAATAATGCATACTGTATCGGCAAACGCATATCCGGTGTCCCAAGCTGTGCCATCACTGCACCATCTACATACTCTACTGCGGAATGGATAATACTCTGTGGATGAACCACTACCTGTATCTGATCTAACTCTACATGAAACAGCCATTTTGCCTCCATTACTTCCAGTCCCTTATTAACTAAAGTGGAAGAATCTATCGTTATCTTATGCCCCATGCTCCAGTTCGGATGCTTCAATGCATCCTCTAATTGTACTTTTTCTAAATCTGTTTTTGTTTTTCCACGGAATGGACCACCGGATGCCGTTAGAAGAATTTTATGAACCTGTCGTTCCTTTTCTCCCTGCATAGATTGGAAAATAGCACTGTGTTCACTGTCCACTGGAAGAATTTTCACATTATATTCTTTCGCTAAGGGCATAATAATATGTCCGGCTGTTACCAACGTTTCCTTATTGGCTAATGCAATATCCTTGCCTGCACGTATCGCCGCTATGGTTGGTTGAATACCTATCATGCCGACAATGGCTGTTACCGTAATATCAGCATCCTCTAAAGAGGCCGCTTCTATCAACCCATCCATGCCTGTTGTTACTTTTATATCGGTATCCTTCAGACGGTCTGCTAATTCTTTTGCCTTCTTTTCATCCCAGATACTTACCATCTTTGGATGATATTTTCTTGCCTGTTCTTCTAACAATTTGATGTTAGAGCCCGCTGTAAGGGACACAACCTGTAAATCTTCATTCTGATCTACAATATCAAGAGTCTGGGTTCCAATTGAACCAGTGGAACCGAGTATTGCTATTTTTTTCATGACATTTCACACCTCTTCTAAAATTATATGCAACATTTTCCGTTTACAGCAGTACGGATAAAATATAAATCACCGGTGCCGTAAAAATCACACTGTCAAAACGGTCTAAGATTCCACCATGTCCCGGTATCAGTGTCCCATAATCTTTAACCTCATAATTACGTTTGATTGCAGATGCCGCAAGATCACCTACCATGGAAATCAATGCTCCCACAAATGCTATGATAATAAGTGAAATGGTTGGATTTTGGAATAATGTTAAATGCTCTGCGCACACCGTCCCATACACACCACCAAAAATCATGGAACCAGCAACTCCGCCGATTGCTCCTTCAATTGATTTTTTGGGACTCAGCTTTGGTGACATTTTATGTTTACCAATCAGCATACCAACACAATAAGCGCAAGTATCGCATACCCAGGAACAGATGAAGATCATCCATACAAGATAGATTCCACCTTCCAACATTCTTGTCTGGTATACATATGACAACATGAGTCCTACATAAAAAATACCAAAATACACAAGCATAACCTGCTCCGTCTTATATTTTGGATAGGTAAAGACATACACTGCCATAATTGCCATAATGGACACTAACACCAGAATATATAAGTACTCCATTTGCTTGAAATACAGCATTACATACAATGCTGCTACTGCAACATATCCTACAACTGCAAGCAAGCTTTTTTCCATTTTGATTACACGATACAACTCGTATAATCCTATCATAGAAATCAAAAATAATGCGCCTAACAGCACTTCACCACCAGCCAGCAACAAGGCTGTAGCAATGATAACTAATACAATACCACTCAGTAATCTGGTCTTAAACATACACAGACCTCCTTTATTTAACTCCACCGAAACGTCTGTCTCGCTTGTTATAATGTGCGACAGCCTTCTCTAATTCTTCTTTTGAAAAATCCGGCCAATGTACATCCGCAAAATAAAACTCTGTATATGCCAACTGCCATAACAGAAAATTCGATAAGCGTAATTCTCCACTGGTACGAATTAACAAATCCGGATCCGGCAACCCTTTTGTATCTAAATAATTGCTGATTATTTCTTCTGTAACCGGTTCCTTTGGCAGAACACCTGCTTCCATATCCTCATATATATGGTTTATGGCTCTTGTGATTTCATCACGGCTGCCATAATTTAACGCAATGGTAAAATGCAAACCATCATTCTCTTTCGTTGCATTTTCTAACTCTGCAATTCGGCTTTGAATATCCGGTGCCAGTCTAGATTTTTCTCCAATTACACGGACACACATGCGATTCTTCTCCGCTGTCTTTAAACATGTTTTCATATAATTGCGCAAAAGCATCATAAGACCGGACACTTCTTCCTCTGAGCGTTTCCAGTTCTCTGTAGAAAACGCATACACCGTCAGATACTGTATCCCCATCTTATACGCCTCTTCACAGATAAGCTCCACATTTTTACTGCCCTGTGAATGTCCATAATTTCTAGGCATGCCTTTTGCTTTCGCCCAACGTCCATTTCCATCTAAAATAATTGCCACATGATTTGGCACTCTGCTCTTTTGTTCTTCCATTTTTCAACCATGCATCCAAAAAGATGCCATTCCTTTCTGCATGTTATACACAATAACGCCTTGCAAACTGTCTGTTTCCATAAATTCGCAAAAAGGGGCAGTACTATGCTGCCCCTGAACTTCGTTTTCGAAATTCTGTTATACTGTCATGATTTCTTTGGATTTTTCTTCTACTGCCTTATCAATGTCTGCTACATATTTGTCAGTCACTTTCTGAAGGCCTGCTTCTAATTCTTTGATTTCATCCTCAGAAATATCGCTACCTTTCAACTTTTTGAATGCATCGTTACCGTCACGACGAATGTTACGAACAGCAACCTTTGCATTTTCTCCCTTTTTCTTAATATCCTTTACTAATTCCTTACGTCTATCCTCTGTTAATTCAGGGAATAAAAGACGGATTACTTTACCATCATTTGTAGGATTTAAGCCTAAATCTGAGCAAAGAATTGCTTTCTCAATCTCTTTTACAAGAGTTGCTTCCCATGGCTGAATCTGAATCATACGTGGTTCTGGTACTGTTACGTTTGCCACCTGCTGTAATGGTGTTGGTGTACCATAATAATCCACTCTGATTTTGTCTAATACATGCGGATTAGCACGTCCTGCTCTGATCGTCCCAAATTCTCCCAACAAATTATCATAAGATTTCTGCATCTTTTCATCATATGCTGTTAATCTTTCATCCATCTCTCAAAACCTCCATCTAATTATACTGTTACTTTTGTTCCATTAAATTTATTCGTTGTAGCATTTGCAATGCTGTTTTCCTCATTTAATCCAAATACAAGCATTGGCATTTTATTTTCCATACACATAATAGAAGCAGTCATATCAATGACACCTAACTGTTTTTCTACTACTTCCTGAATAGAAATTTCGTCATATTTCTTCGCATCCGGATTCGTCTTAGGATCACTATCATACACACCATCAATTGCTTTTGCAAGTAAGATAGCATCTGCACCGATTTCCACTGCACGAAGCACAGTTGCTGTATCTGTTGAAAAATAAGGGTGACCGGTTCCACCTGCAAAGAAAACTACTTCACCTTTTGCAAAGCATTTTTCAGAAGCATCCTTGGAATATAATTCTGCAAAGTTACCACATACAAATGGTGTCATTACTGTCGTTTTCAGTCCTACTGAACGGAAAATCTCTGACACATAAATACAGTTCATCACGGTTGCTAACATTCCTATCTGGTCTGCTTTGGAACGTTCCATATTTTCGCTGGTTCTTCCTCTCCAGAAGTTACCACCTCCGATTACGATTCCTACCTGTGTTCCATTATCAACTAACTCTTTCACCTGTTTTGCAACACCGGTAACCGTTGGTTCATCAAATCCTGTTTTCTTTGCTCCGGCAAGTGCCTCACCGCTTAATTTTAATAATACTCGTTTCATTTCTTTCAATTTCTGCTCCTGTCTCTTTCTATAAAAGTAGGCTCTACTTTAATATGATGAACGGGTTCCACCGTTTCATCCAATGCCTTTAGGGCTACTCCCTGCTCCTGTAATTGTGTAATGATATCCGGTAATGCCCTTACGGTATCTTTTTTGTCTGTTGCATCATGCAATAAGACGACAGAATTGGTATATAATGGAATATCATTCATCACATTGTCTACCATATCCTCTGCATCCAATGCTGCCCCTGTAGCATCGCCACATGCAACATTCCAGTCATAATACTCAATGCCCTGTTCATGTAAATATGCAATCAAATCCTGCATATCTGTCTTACTCACCAGATTGCTGCTACCACCGGGAAAACGGTACAACATCGGCTTAACACCTGTTACTTCCTCTAAATAACTCTGTAATTTGGTCAAATCTTCTGCAAAGGCATCTACTGATTCATAGATAACACTGTAACGATGCGAATAAGAATGCATTCCCAATGTATGCCCTTCTTCCACAATGCGTCGATACATTTCCTCTGCCATGTCGCCAGTTTTTCCTGTCACGAAAAAAGTAGCTTTCACATTGTATTCCTTTAATATATCCAGAATCTCTGCTGTATTGGAACTTGGACCATCATCAAATGTCAGGTACACCGTCTTAACTGTTGCATTTCCATTTGTTGTACCATTATCCCCCGCCATTTCTGACGTATCGGACATCTGGTTTTCGTTTGCAACAGTTTCCTCCTGCTTAAGTGCTTCACTCTGCAATGCGCTTATCTCACTAAGACTATCAATTTGCTTCTGCATGGCATCCATACGCACAAACAACACAATACAGAGAATTGTCGGAAGTAAAATTGCGATTATAAGAGCTGTAATGGCAACTCTATTGATTCGAATAACCCTACGGCCTCCCGAAACCACTTCCACATTCATAGATTGTCCCCCTGTCAACGCAATTGAAATCATTATAGCATACTCAATTGTGTTTTTCAATATTGGTTTTTACCAATACTACACCTTCCACAGCAAATGAATTATTCAGTTTTCCTTATCATCCATTTAAGAAACTATCCGTTTTTTTTATAATTCGTTCATACTTTGCACACATTTATTGCATATACTAAATACATCAAAAACGTTTTATTCTTTTGGCGTTTTTGATTAGATGAATCCTCATCTTTTTCATCCTTTTTGGGGGCGGCAGAAATGCCGCCCTTTTTTGTACCTCAAAGGATTATTCTACATTGTAACGATTCTGTAGCTTTACAGTTACAAGCAGACTTCTATCATGATTGTACAGGAACTACATAAAAATGGCACACCTGCATTCACAAGCGTGCCACTTTCTCAGTTTACATTATAGATGACTGTGTTAAAATAGATTTTACATGCTGCACTTCTTCTTCCGTTGCCTTGGAGGCTGGAACATAATACTGCTTTTCTCTGGCAATCTGATAGATTTCTTCCTGAGACATTTCGCACTGGTTACGCATCTGCTTTAATGTCTGCTTCAATTCCTTATTTTCAGTCTGTGGAATCATTTCTGCATAACGAACGAGCTCTCCATTGATACCTGTTAATGTGTCTACTACCATCATTTTTTCAATCATGCTTCCGACCTCCTAATTTAAAAACTGCATTAACTGCTGACGTGACTGACCTGCTGACTGGGCAGATTTTGTAAAGAACTGCTTAACCTGTGGATCCTGTGCCTGAGAAGCATATTCTGTCATTTTGCTTTGTGTTGTTTCATAACCACCAATCAAGTGTCTTAAATTCTGTAGATCTAATTCTGATAAATTTGACATAAAAAACCTCCTTGAATAATCGTTTACTATTTCAGTATCTATCATTCATGGAGGTTTTATACCTTTTCCATTTGAAATTTTACTGGCTGATTAACCAGTCATACATTTCCTCATATTCTCTAGCTGATTTCGCCCATGAAAAATCTGCTGCCATGGCTCTGTCAATAATCTTATTCCATTCTCTTTTTTGGTTGTGGAATACGTCCATTGCATACCGAATAACATGTAGCATATCATGTGCATTATAATTTTGAAAACTAAATCCGGTTCCTGTTCCATTAAATTCGTTGTAAGGTTCCACCGTATCCTTAAGTCCACCTGTTTCGCGTACAATTGGCACAGTTCCATAACGGAGACTCATAAGCTGGCTCAATCCGCATGGTTCAAATAAGGATGGCATCAGGAATGCATCACTTGCAGCATAAATCTTGTGAGACAAAGCTTCAGAATAATAAATATTTGCAGAAACTTTTCCATTATACTTCCATTCAAAATGACGAAGCATGTTCTCAAACCGTTCTTCTCCCGTTCCCAATGCAACAATCTGCACATTTTCCTGACACAATTCATCCATAATATACGCTACCAAATCCAATCCCTTCTGTTCTGTCAGTCTAGACACGATGCCAATTAAGAATGCCTTATCATTACGCTCTAACCCTAATTCCTCCTGAAGCTTACGCTTATTCTTAATTTTTTCTTTTCGGAACGTTCTCGCATCATATTTCTTGTAAATATAATTGTCCTCTGCCGGGTTAAAGACCTCATAATCAATGCCGTTCAATATTCCCCGCAATACATTGCTTTTTGCACGCATCAATCCATCTAACCGTTCTCCATAAAATGGTGTCTTAATTTCCTCTGCATAGGTTTTACTCACTGTTGTCACGGCGTTTGCATATACAATGCCACCCTTTAAATAATTCGATTCCCCAAAAGATTCTAATTTATCTGGTACAAAATAATAACGCGGCAATCCTGTTATATCGCTTACTGTGTTAATGTCCCAGCAACCTTGGAATTTCAGATTGTGAATGGTCATAACCGACTTCATTCCTGCATAAAACGGTTGGTTGCGATAATAATAATCTAAAAATACAGGTATCAATCCGGTCTGCCAGTCGTGACAATGAATAATATCCGGCTGAAAATCAATCAGCGGCAATGCCTCTAACACTGATTTACAGAAATATGCAAATTTTTCAACATCCTCATAAATATTGCCATATGGTCCATATCCAGCAAAATAAAATTCATTATCAATTAAGTAATACGTAACCCCTTCATGTACATAGGTCAATATACCTGCATACTGGGAACGCCAGCTTAGGTTCACATAAAAATGACCTACATGCTCACATTTTGCTTTCCACTCCTCCGGAATACACAAGTAATTCGGTAAAAAAATACGAACATCATATTCCTCTTTATTAAAATACTTTGGCAAAGAACCAATTACATCTGCAAGCCCTCCTGTCTTAATGAATGGTGTAGCTTCCGATGCCACAAATAATACTTTCTTCACACTAGTCCCCTCCTCATCTCTGCATAATAGTTACTTATTATTATAGCAGAACTATAGGATGTATGAAAGTACTTTTTTAATGCATACGATATTCCAAACGAATCTTATCCGCAATCAATGCCACAAATTCAGAGTTCGTTGGTTTTCCCTTGCCCGTATGAATGGTATAACCAAACAATTCGTCAATGGTATCCATCTTTCCTCTGCTCCATGCCACTTCAATTGCATGGCGGATGGCACGTTCTACACGACTCGGCGTTGTCTGATGTTTCTTAGCTATGGTTGGATACAGCACCTTTGTGATGGAATTCAACATTTCCATATCATTTACTGACATAATAATTGCATCTCGTAAATATTGATATCCCTTAATATGCGCCGGTACTCCAATTTCATGTATGATATTGGTTACATCCGTTTCTAAATTGTGCTCCATATATTCTTTTGCATTGTCAAATGGTGTCTTTGTGGATACTGCTTTGACTGTTTTTTTATGTTCTCGAAGACGTTTGATTCGCTTAAGCAACACATCATTTTCAAAAGGCTTCATGATGTAAAAACTTGCTCCCATATCAAATGCATCCTCCGTAATGCTTTCCTGACCTATGGCAGTCAATACAACAAACGACGGCACTTTTTTCACTTCTTCGTCGCAACGGCATTTCTCCATCACAGTCAAACCATCCATTTTCGGCATAACAATGTCTAATAATACCACATCCGGCTCCTTTTTCTTAATCAGATTAAACATTTCTTCACCATTTCTTGCGGTACCTACTAATCTCAAATCCTTATCTGTACGAATAATATCGCCTAAAATCTCCAAAACCATGTCATTATCATCGGCGATTGCTATGTTTAACTGCTCCATCTCAAAATACCTCCAATTATTTTTTTCTCACTTTTTCCTGTCGACAAAATGATTATACTTTCTATCAAAGGGAAGTTTCAACATATTTCCATCGCATCATTCGACATAGAAAAAGGTACCGACGAATCGCACCGGTACCTTTTTGCGTATTTTATAGGATTGTTTTCACTATTTGATTGTTTTTCCCTGTCGAGAACGGTCTATAACTTTTTTAATTATGAACCGTCAATCACTTTTTTCTTGCAGGATTTGTTGCATATGTAAAAATGGTGTCTCTACGCAGCTAGTTAATTCTATATATGTTTTTGCCTCCTCTGGAAACGAATGTATCGCGAAATGGCTTTCTGACAAGAGCCATAGACCTGTATATCCCTGAATCGGAAAATAATGCTCACACTTATTGAGAATTTGAAAACCGCTCTCAATCAATGCATTTTCACAAAATTCTGCAAACTCTTTTTCACTTTCATAAGGCAGCCATCCGCTGAAATGAAACATTTCCGCCTTCATAATTGTCACACTCCTTCTACTGCTGTTTCCATACTACCAATTCTCTACATCCGTATTGTAGTATGTAACAAGCGCCGGTTCAAACATTCGATTTACTTTTATCGTATCCAGCTCCCGCTTTTCGTCCTCTGCAAACACAAATGCACTATCCATATTTTCTGCATTTAAAAATTTGGTTGCTACATTAAGAGGCTGTTGTTTTCTCTCTCCCTGAAACGCTAAATTAAATCCCCAGTTCCCGAATGCAGGAACATCCACGTGATAGGGAAGTACATGTTCAAACTGTGTAGCAATGGTTTTGTGAATACACCAAAAAGAATTGGATGCGTAATAAGGGCTTGTAGACTGCACAACTGCCACACCGCCCTCATTTAAATTTGCTGCAATATAATTATAAAAAATATCTGTATATAATTTGTTCAGCGATTCGTTGTTTGGATCCGGAAAATCCACAATAATCACATCAAACTTTTGTGTATTACTTTCTACATAACTGTAACCATCTTCATTCAACACCGTTACACGTTCATCGGTCAGTGATCCTTCATTTAACTCTGTAATTAATGGTTCCGTGGCACATAATGAGGTCATTTCTCCATCAATATCCACCAGAATCACGTCTTTTACATCTTGATATTTTAACACTTCTCTGGCTGCCAGTCCATCGCCACCACCAAGAATCAGAACTCTCTCATGGTTCGCAGCGTAGGAAAAAGGAATATGCACCAATGCTTCATGATAACGGTATTCATCCTTTGAGCTAAATTGCACATTTCCATCCAGAAATAAACGCAAATCATCCTTATGCTTTGTCATAACAATCTTCTGGTACATGGTCTGTTTGCTATAGATCACATCATCCCGATACAACCCCTGTTCAATAGAGGTTGTCACCTTTCCACCAAATAATAATAAGCTGAACAACACCACAAATACGCCTATGATGACATTTCGAATCGCATTGCTGTGTTCAATGTACGAATGATAGCAATGGCAAATCAAAAAGGATGCACCAATGTTGATACAACCTACCAAAAAAGCAGTGGACACAAATCCTAACTTCGGAAACAATAACAGTGGGAATGCCAGAGAACCCACCAGACCACCAATGTAGTCAAATGTAAAGATATTAGCAAGATTTACTCTGATATTGCTGTCATTTTCTTCAATGATACGTGTTAGCAATGGTATTTCCAAACCAACCAATATACCGATGGCAACAATAAACAGATACATAATCAATGCATAATTTTCTGTATAAATATTTGCCAGAAACAGTGCTAAGGAAGATATGCCACCTAATATTCCCGTGCAGATTTCTACGAAAATAAAATTTCGAAACAAATGGGTCTTTACCTTCTTTGAAAGGTAAGACCCAATTCCCATTGCACTCATATATAAGCCGATGGTGATGGAATACTGCTTGATACTGTCACCATTCAAATAGGTACTGACACTGCTAATCATTAATTCATATATAATAGAACAAATCGAAATCAGCAGCGTAGTTACAAGCAACAGCCTTCCATCAAATTCTTTTTCCCGCTTCATGTTATGCCAATGCTCCACTCATAACAATTGCAATCGCAATGAACAATCCACATACCATAATACCGGCTGCTTTATTATGATTATCGATTTCTTCATTTAAGTCATAACTTTCTTCTCTTTTTAATATAAAATATCCAATCAGGCAAAATATAACTCCAATTGCCGCATAGACAATTGATAATCCCATGCTCACTAAAATACTCAAATCCATCTGTCATTCCCTCCTATATAATCACGGTTCTTACAATGATAGCTACTGCAATAAAAATACCTGCAATCATAAATCCTGCTGCTGTATTGCCTTCTTTTATTTCCTTTGGAAAATCATATGGTACGGCAAGATCGATTACCCATTTTGCCAAAAACATAAGTGCCATTCCTAACGCTCCCCATATAATGGTGCTTACTATATCCATTAAAATATCCATTTTTTCCTCTCTTTCTGTCGCTTATACGACTCTAACATTTAAAGGATACTCTCCTTTTTACTTACCTGAACTTGTTCCACCACCGGAAAATATTCTTGAAGATGTACTACTCTGTCTTGCGGAACGTAAGGTTGATGTATATAACACATGACTACGTTTCCGTCTATAGGTGTTATAATAATATCCGGAACGTGTAGAAGAACGATATGCGTTCGACTGCCCATTCATAAATTCGTTGCCTGACACCTGTATGTATGTCTGACCTCCCTCTGAAGTATATACATATGCATATTCATTTCTACTTAGAATACCCACACCATTACTTGTATCCAGACTGCTAACAGAACTGTCTGTAGTTGTATCTGTTGTATCATCTTCATCGGATGCCTGCAGCACAGACTTGATAGAACCTGGTATTGCTCCAATAATATCATCCACTACTCCATCCACCGTCAAATCTGATGCATAAACACGTGCTTTCTTATTATTGTTGTTATTTGTAACTGATGTAACATACTGATAATTCGAATCGCCTTCTAAGTAATCCCGGATTGGAGTTGCTGTAACTGTACGAAATATTCCACCAATCATACAACATATTACAACAATTCCTACAAGAATCCATCCGGATGATACTCTTTTCTTTTTAGGTTCCATGCTTCCACGAAATGCAGTATTTGCATATGCGTTACCGTCACTCAATATGACGATATCTTTTTCGTCGAGTTCTTCTCCGTATGTATACTCTTTTTCCCCTTCCCAGTCTTCAATCGAAAGGTATGTTTCTGTTTCTTCGTTTCTGTAATCACTGAAACGAACACGTTCATTTACATCCACATCTTCCGGACCAAAATAACTTTTTACAACTGCGACTCCGCTCTCATAACGATTATACACACGTCCATTATAGTTAATGGAAATGTCATTCATGGTACCTGAAAAACGGCACTTGGTATACAATGTATACTCCGTTTCGCCTTGATCCGTCTCCACATACAGCCATGACAGTCTGCCGGATGTATCTCGTAACGTGTATTCTTTCCATTTCCAGTTCTCCTGGGCATAGGCAATCATTCCTGATACACGATATTCTTTACCCTTAATCCGCAGATTCTGGTTTTGTTTCAATACTGTTACCATTTCCTCACTCTGCTCCATTCTTAATCTTACGCAACTATTCTGTATCCTTATAGTTACAATCTTACTTATTACTTATTGTATTCTGCAATACACCATAACAAGCAATTTATTGTACCATATTTATCCACTCGTTTCCACAAAAAAAAACAATAATTCCGCATCCTATTTTATATACTAGGAAATTTGTGTTTTTCTTTATGCAAAAAACGTTTTATTTTCCTAGTATATTAAAATATCAGAATTACTGTCTTTCTTCTTTATTGATTTTCATTTTTTAATGCATCTACAATATTCTCTTTCTTTAATTTCACTCGTCCATATATCATAGTAGAGTACACAACTGCAAATACACTGATTACTACAATTCCTACATACTTCCAAGGCAGATAAAATCCCTCTAATGTATTTCCCATTGACGCATAATACATCCAGATAACTAAGCCAATCGCAATTACTAATCCATAGAATAAACCTTTCGCGCCATATAAAATACATTCAAAATTCATCATCTTGCGGAATCCTTTTTCTGTCATACCAAAGGATTTTAACATAGCAAATTCCCGTCTTCTTAAATTCATATTCGTAGAAATTGTATTAAACACATTGGCTGCTGATATCAATGATATCAAAATAATGAAGCCGTAGCTGAATACTTGTAGCATAATGAAAATGGAACGTTGTTCTTCCTCACTTGCAGCATAGTCATATACACTTGCATTACTATAATACTGAAGCAGAACAGACATTTCATCATATGCCTTCTTGTGATCCTCTGCCTTAAAATACATGTCTGTATATAATCCACTATTTCTGTTGATCTGTAACATGATAGTATCCATCATGGAGTAGGGATATATAATTGTTATACCCATTCCTGAAGTACAGCCGATTCCAATTTCATCTAAATAATTTCCTTCCAAATCATTTATAATATCCCCTATTGCCAATGTAGACTGTACACTGTCTTCTACCGGAATTTCTCTTTCAATTGTTCCCGCCTCAATGTTCTCGTGCGCTACAATCATCTGATGTCCATCTTTCTCCCTTACTTCACATCCAGTATAATATACAATATCAGATTCCTCATCCTCTGTTGATTTCAGACTGTAAAACCGATTGCAATTCTCTTTCAATAACAGAAAATCCATTGCTTCATCATTTTCATTCCAAAAGCATACAGAATTCATTAGAATCGCCGGTACATTCTTCATATCCGCATACGTCTCTTCATCTAACTCGTAATGTTGCACCATATTCTCGTATTTGTCATCCGGAACAAACTGAACTAATACATCAAATATCTGGTTATTACCTAATATCTGTAATGCCTCATCTGTCAAATCCCTTTCTTCCACCACTATTTCTGTATTTTTACAAGCATACATATTGTATGGTGTAACACCTTTGACTTTGCTCATCTTCTCATATAATTCTTCCACTTCTGCATAATTATTCATTTCATATGCCATTACACTGATATCATATGGACTCATCTCCACACTGTTATCAAAGCTTCCAAATAAGTATGTGGTAAAGCTTCCTGCTGTGACAAACAATACAATACTCATAGCCAAAGAAATAACCGTTGCTCTGTACTGCTTTTTATTTCTCTTATAATTCTTGTATGCAATCGTTCCTTCTACTCCGAACAAATGTCCCACAAATCCTGGAATACGAACACTTTTCTGGCTTAATTTAATGTCGCTGCGCTGCTTAATTGCATCAATGGCAGATACCTTTAACGCTCTGCGCATTGGCAGATAAGCAGAAATCAATACGGTTACAACACCTACAATCACGGCTACAACAATAGAGGCAACAGAAACATGAAGCTCTAACGCAACACCCTGAAAGGAACTTTCCATAATGTTTTGCAACGGAGCCCTTAAACAGAACAATGTAATACCAATTCCCACAATACCGGATATCACACCTAATGGTATGCCTGCCAGACAAAGCACCAATCCCTCAAAGCAGATGGATTTTTTCATCTGTTTCTTTGTGGCTCCGATAGAACTTAATAATCCAAATTGTTTTGTCCGTTCGCTGATTGAGATAGCAAATGCATTGTAAATCAGAGCTACCGAACCCAACATAATAATGCCAATCAAAATACTTCCCATACCATATAATACGGCATTAAAATCAGCTCTTGAAGACAAACCATAAAAACGCAGCAAGCTACTGTTGTAATCGGTAAAATAACTTTCTTCTAAAGAAATTTCTTCCCATAGCCCAATTGCACTGTTCGGATCTTTCATTATCATATAACAGTCATAATATGCACATCCAAAATCTTCACCTTGCAGGGTCAGGGCAGTATATCCCGGTGCAGAATATGGCTCAAAGGATGGTCTCTCATAAAAGCCCACCACAGTGTAGGTTCTTTCATATTCTGTAATTAATTTCTCATTTACCTTTACATTATCCCCATCATCTGTGGTAGCATCCAACTCCGATTTCTGCCATAGCATAGTATCCTCTGTCGTACGGTAACCAATCTCTAACTCCAGGGTATCTCCAAGGGCATACTCTACGCCACCATTTGTATATACATGTTCCGGTATCAGGATTTCTCTGTCATTTTCCGGCATTCTTCCTTCCGTCAGATAAAGTGGCATATTATTTATAAAATCCTTATTCATTGCCTGGATACAAAGATATGGTTTGTACTCATTGACACAGCCTTCTAAATAGGCATAACCCACGTTTCGCAGATCATAGGTGGTAGCCACTCTGTCATCTCCATAAAAACTTTGCCTTTTTTCGCTGTCCACACCATTAACATATACGTGCCAGTCACCTGAAGTTGCTATAACATAGGATATCCCAAAGTTTTGAATAGTGGCAACCATAGTAGTAACTGCTGTTATCATTGCCACAGATAAGATGATACCGATAATCGTTACTAGTGTTCTGGTTTTGTTTTTCTTTAAACTTTTCAGAGAGTATATATGAAAAATATTCATTATCGCAACACCTCATCTCTTACAATTTTACCATCTTCAATTCCTATAATACGGTCTGCCTGAAGTGCAATATTTTCATCATGGGTAATTACAATTAATGTCTGCTTATATTTTTCATTGGACATGCGCAGTAATTCCATAATCTCCTGACTATTCTTGGAATCCAGGTTACCGGTTGGCTCATCTGCCAGTACAACGGCTGGTGCATTCATCAATGCTCTGCCGATGGATACACGCTGCTGCTGACCACCCGATAATTGATTCGGAAGATGTTTCTCTCTACCTTTTAGCTTAAGCAGTCCTAACAATTCTTCTAACCGCTCATGATTCACTGGTCTGCGATCCATCTGTACCGGCAATGTCATATTTTCCACCACGTTTAATACAGGAACCAGATTGTAAAACTGGTATATCAAACCTACCTCCCTTCTTCTGAATATTGCTAACTTATCTTCCTTCTGCTTATATACATCTATATCATTTACAAATACGTTTCCTTTTGTTGGTTTATCTACTCCACCTAAAATGTGAAGTAAGGTTGATTTACCGGAACCAGATGGTCCAATAATTGCCACAAATTCGCCTTTTTCTACTGTAAAAGAAATATCATCTAACGCCTTAACCTCGTTTTCACCTTTTCCATAAATTTTACTAACATGATCCACTACTATCATAATGTTCTCCTTTCTTTCCTCGATGTCGTAGGCGTTTGTGAAAGTGAAGACCATCCGCAAATTGTCAGAATTGTTTGTGCAAATAGCTGCTTACTACATAGTCTATATTTGACGCGCTCTCGCTCTCTTCAAACGTAGCGGACACTAAGGCTGTAAAATACACAGCCTAAGTGCCGACGTTTTCAGAGGGTCACATATAGACTATGTTGCAATCAGCTATCTGTCACAAACAATTCTGACAATTCACTACCTTGTTGGCGTTTCACAATTACCTACTCGATGTAGTGCCGGGAAGAGTTCCGTTCCCACCACTTCATAGTAACATCATAACAACCCAAAGTGACTCTACCATGACTTTAAAGTGACAATTTTGTCACTTTCATAGGATGGCTTTATCTCTTTTATATTGTGGTTTTGTAAAAACGAATGATAAAACGTGCCCCTTTCTCCTGCGCATTTTCTGCTTTTAGTATTCCCTCCTGCTTTGCTACAATCATTCTTGCTAATGCCAGCCCTATTCCTACACTGTCATCACTGCTGTTTTTTCCTTTATAAAATCGCTCCAAAATATGAGGCAAATCTTCTTTTTCAATACCCGGACCGGAATCTTCAATAATAAGTTCAGAATATAATGAATTTTCTTTTCCCTTTACTACCAACCTTCCATTTTCCGGCGTATGCTCCATACAATTCTTCAGGATGTTTTCCACAGCTTCTACCATCCACTTTTTGTCACCGGAAAAGGAGGCTCCTTCCTCTATGTCTAACTGTAACCTCTGGTTCTTTAAATCCATTGGAATCTCAATCGGTGCTACTGCTTCCTGCACCAATTCTTTCATATCACAGATTTGCTTTTCAAAGACTACAGCATCTGCATCTAACTTTGATATCTTTAACAATATATCTATCAGCCATTGAAGCCTTGCTAACAGTTTTCGCAGACTCATCTGGTATTCTACTCTTTTTTCTTCTGTGATGTCTGGTCGCTCCAACATAGTCAGTATCAAATGCATAGACGTTAATGGCGTACGTAGTTGATGGGAAAGGTCTGCTAAGGAATCTGCTAAATATATTTTTTCTTTTTTTAATTCCCGGTTCTGCTCCTTCAAACGTATGAGCATTTTATTAATTTCGTTCTCTAAAATGCTTAATTCTCCTTCAGCAATTCGATTCAGTAGCATAATTTCTTCCATATGAAGTATTTTATCAATATCGCTGCTTAAATGACGAATTTTTCGATATCGAAAACTGGTTCCTACAAGGCTGACCAGGACTACCGTGAACCACATGAGCATCACCGGATAGAAGGAGTTTTTACTAAAAAGTCTGCAACAAACAGCCCCCACTATGCCAATAAACAAAAATACTGCTCCCTGCCTTTTTATCTCTGGATTACGAAAAAAACCTGTCATAACCATTCTCCTACTCTGCCTTATAGGAAAGGTAACCCATTCCCCTGACTGTTTTTATCAACACCGGATTCTGCGGATCCTCTTCAATTTTTTCACGCAAACGCTTAATATAGACCGTTAGTGTATTATCATTGACGAATTCACCTGCCACATCCCAGATTTCAGACAACAACTGGTTCCGGGAAAGCAACTGTCCCTGGTGGGAAGCAAATATCAACAGCAATCGATATTCTAATGCTGATAAAAATAAATCTTCTGCATTTTTTTGCACTGTACCCTTTACCGTATCAATCTTTAATCCACCATATTCGATACACTGCTGTGACTTTCCATACCGTCTCAACACACTTTTCATTCTGGACAACAGCTCTCTTGGACGAAATGGTTTGCTAATATAATCATCTGCACCGATATCTAGTCCTGTTACAATACTAAATTCATCAGAAGATGCCGTTAGAAAAATAACCGGTATATCCTTTTTCTCTTTAATCCCTCTACATACTGCATATCCATTCCCATCTTGAAGAGTAATATCTAATAACGCCAGATCATATTCCCGTTCTTCCACATACTGTAACGCCAGTGCTTGTCCCGCTGCTGCTTCCACGGTATAATTTTCTTCCTTTAGAAATTCTGACAACATCTCTACAATTGTCTTGTCATCCTCAACTAATAACACGCGCATTTCCATTCCTCCTGTTGCTTCATTTCCTAGTATATAAATAAAGAACCCTTGAAAATCCAAATTAGGGATATTTCCAAGGGTTCTTCATTTATATAATCGAGTCGTTTACCGTCTCAATCTATCTGCAAATTACTGTAACTGTGCAGCAACTTCAGCAGCGAAATCTGTTTCTTCTTTTTCGATACCTTCACCAGTCTCGAAACGAACAAATTTCTTAAGAGCTACTGTTGCGCCAACCTTCTTAGATACTTCTTCTAAGTACTTAGCAACAGTCTGCTTTCCATCTTCTGCCTTTACATATGCCTGCTCTAATAAGCAAACTTCTTTTAATTCTTTGTTCAAACGTCCGTTTACAGCACCTTCAATAACTTTCTCTGGCTTACCTGCCATCTTAGGATCATTCTGAATCTGCTCTAATAAGATCTTCTTTTCATGCTCTTTGTAATCCTCAGATACTTCATCTGTAGAAATATACTTTGGATTTAATGCTGCAATCTGCATTGCAATGTTAGTTAAAGCTTCCTTTACATCATCATTTACAACTGTTGTATCTGCTTCTACAATAACACCAATTCTACCGCCGCCATGAACGTAAGAAACTACACATCCATTTTCAGCAATAATTTTTTCGAATCTTCTGATTGTTAAATTTTCACCAATAACAGCAATCTTGTCTACTAATGCATCTTTAACTGTCTTAGAGTTGTCTTCTGCCCAAGCTTCTGCTAATAATGCATCAACATCTGCTGCATTTGAATTCACAACCTGCTCTGCGATTGCCTTAACGAAATCCTTAAATGTATCATTCTGAGCAACGAAATCTGTTTCAGAGTTTACTTCAACAACTGCTGCAATCTTATCTTCCTTAACAACTACTGCGGAAAGACCTTCTGCTGCCACACGACCAGCCTTCTTCTCAGCTTTTGCTACACCTTTCTTTCTTAACACTTCTACTGCTGCATCCATATCGCCATCTGTCTCTGCAAGAGCTTTCTTACAGTCCATCATACCTGCACCAGTCATCTCTCTTAATTCTTTTACCATTGATGCTGTGATTGCCATGTTCATTCCTCCATCATACTTAATATAAAAAGTTGGTAACTATGCAATATCCTCATAGTTACAAAAGTTGTGCTTAAAACATTCAGCCACGATATGAATACCATGACTGAATGAAAATTTCTTTATCTGAATTATTCTTCTGTAGCTACTTCTTCAGTTTCTACAGCAGCTTCTTCTGCAACAAACTGCTCGCCCTGGTTTGCTTCGATAACAGCATCTGCCATCTTAGAAACGATTAACTTAACAGCTCTGATTGCATCATCATTACCTGGAATTACATAATCTAATTCTTCCGGATCGCAGTTTGTATCTGCAATACCAATTAACGGAATACCTAATGTATGTGCTTCCTGAATACAGATTCTTTCCTTTTTAGGATCTACTACGAAAATAGCATCCGGAATCTTCTTCATGTTCTTGATACCACCAAGGTTCTTCTCAAGTTTTTCCATTTCTTTCTTAATCTTGATAACTTCCTTCTTTGGTAATACATCGAAAGTTCCATCTTCCTGCATTGTTTCATATTCTTTTAATTTTGCACATCTGCTCTGGATGGTCTTGAAGTTTGTTAACATACCTCCTAACCATCTTTCGTTTACATAGTACATTCCACAACGCTCTGCCTCTGTCTTGATTGCATCCTGAGCCTGTTTCTTTGTACCAACGAAAAGGACAGAACCACCGTTTGCAACGATATCAGAAATTGCCTGGTAAGCCTCGTCCACCTTACCTACAGACTTCTGTAAGTCGATGATGTAGATACCATTTCTCTCTGTGTAGATGTACTCTGCCATCTTAGGGTTCCATCTTCTTGTCTGATGTCCAAAATGAACACCTGCTTCAAGTAACTGCTTCATTGAAATAACGCTCATGTTTCTTTCCTCCATTTGGTTAAA
>JBGVMW010000134.1:0-22683 GCA_045125095.1 Lachnospiraceae bacterium | reverse complement strand
GGTTTAAGGAAATGTCCCTTACACAATAATCTCTTCCCCAAAAGGGCTGCCAAGTCAGCGAATCTTAACTGTTGCTGGCAGCCCTTTCCATTTAAAATTCCGCTAACTCCCTTGTGCCTAAGGTTGCAGTGCTAGAGCACCAAAAGGAACAGGGCAGGAAGATAGAATAAAAGTCTAGAAGTTTATAATGAGCAAGGATTATATATGATGACACATTTGAAAATACTTGTGTTTCCATCCCAGATATATTATAATAAATTCGTTAATTTGATGTTCAATTTCACAAAATCTAAGTTCCGGCATTTCGCCAATGATTTCAGATGAAAAAAGAGCACGGATAGAAAATTACTATTGAAGAACCAGGGCAATTATGTTTAAATTGGAGGTAGGAAGTTGCAAAAAGACATAGCAAAAAAGAAGTTACAGGAACATCCGGATGTATTTGCAGACATATTCAATAGTCTGGTATTTTCGGGCAAGAAAATTATTAATCCATCAGATCTTACGTTAGAGCAGTCGCCAAGTCGTCATAATGATGCCGTAGGCGAATTGCGGGAAAGAACCCGTGATATACTGATGCAGGATAAAAGAAACGGTGCATTATATCTTTTAATGGGATTAGAGAATCAGGATTACCTTGATTACACAATGCCTTTGCGCTGTATGGGATATGATTTTGCAGCGTATGATAAGCAAGTGAAGGATTACATGGATGAGAACCGCAGGAACGAAAAACAGGCATATATTCAGAAAATCCATAAAGACCAGAAGCTGGTGCCAGTCATTACGTTAGTGGCGTATTATGGACAAAAGGAATGGGATGCTCCAAAGGATATGTATGGTATGCTAGACATTCCTGAAGAACTGAAGCAGGAAGCATTGCCTTTTATTCAAAATTATCAGATGAATTTTGTTCACATGGGCAAGCTGTCACCGGAAGTGAGGGAACGCTTCACGTCAGATGTTCGTCTGTTGGTAGAATATTTAGCGTGCAAAAATGACCCGGAAAAAATAATAAAGTTAGCGCACGAGATGAATCAGACAATCAGCCATCCGGAAGATTTGCTGGATGCATTTTTCACAATTACGAAAGACAAAAGATACAATGAAGTTAAGGAAACGATTATAAATAAGCCGAAGGAGGAAGTGTCGATGTGTGTAATGATAGATATATTTGAAAATCAAGGAATAGAAAAAGGAAAGGAAGAAGGAAAAGCGGAAGGAAAAGCAGAAGGCATTATAGAATTGCTTGAAGAATATGGTACAGTCCCAGCGTGGCTAGAAGAATGCATTATGCAGGAAACAGACGTAGACAAATTGAAAACATTACTTAAGCTGTCTGCCAAGGTAGAAAGCATAGAAGAATTCATAGAGAAAAGTGGCATGAAGTAATTCAAATAGGAAAATTATCTTACAATAAACGGCCCAGAGGTGGTCAAAAAAAGGGCGGAGCGAAACCTTCGCTTGTTCCTTTTTTGCAAGATATCATAATGGTATAAGAAGTAACGCAACAGGGATAGGCGTGTTTAAATTTTCGTAAATTAGTTACTATAAACTGCATGGAGAAATAGTATATAATAGCAGTAACTGGAGGTGTGAGTGCTCATGGAGAAGAACCCTATTTCAATTGGAATTGAAAATTATAAAAGCATTATTGATAAATCATATTATTATGTAGATAAATCACTTTTCATAAAAGAGTTGCTGGATACAGGCGTGTTAGTGAACTTGTTTACACGCCCGCGTCGTTTTGGGAAAACCCTTGCACTTAGCATGCTCAAGACATTTTTTGAGCAGGATACTGATATTCATGGAACTGTGACTGATAATAAGCATTACTTCGATGGCATGAAAATCATGGATGCCGGGGAACAATACACCAGCCATATGGGTAAGTATCCGGTTATTTTTTTATCTTTGAAATCAGCGAAGCAGCCGAATTATGAGATGGCATACAACATGTTAAAAAAACAAATCAGAGAGGAATATGACAGACATAGATATGTTTTGGAAGGTGGCGCTTTATCACAGTGGGAAAAAGAACAATACAAAGCGATATTGGAGCAGAAAGATGATGTTTTGCTATATGCAGACGCCTTAAAATTTCTATCAGCCTGCCTGAAAAAATATCACAATAGAAATGTTATTATTTTGATAGACGAATATGACGTTCCTTTGGAAAATGCTTTTTTTCAAGGATTTTATAATGAGATGATACAGTTTATCCATTCCTTGTTTGAATCTGCATTAAAGACAAATGATAATTTGGAGTTTGCAGTTATTACAGGATGCTTGAGAATCAGTAAAGAATCTATTTTCACAGGAATGAATAATTTGAAAATTACCTCTGTAATAGATCAATATTGTGCCAAATGTTTTGGTTTTACCCAGGAAGAAGTAGAAGCAATGTTGGAAGCATATGGATTGTCTGAAAAGAAAGAGGAAGTCAGGGAATGGTATGACGGCTATTTGTTTGGTGAGACAGAAATATATAATCCCTGGAGCGTGATTAATTATGTAGATGCCGCATTGCAGAACAAGAATGTACTTCCGAGACCATACTGGTCCAATACTTCCGCGAACAGTATCGTAAGAGAATTGGTGGAGCGGGCAGATGACACCGTAAAGCAGGAGATAGAGCTTCTGATTCAAGGCGGAAGCATAGAAAAGCCGGTACATGAAGACATTACCTATGAGGATGTATATCGGACACAAGATAATTTGTGGAATTTTTTATTTTTTACAGGGTACTTAAAAAAAATAGGAGAAAGATTGGAAGAAGAAAATATTTTCCTGCAACTGAAAATTCCGAATAGAGAAATTCGCTATATTTTTAGGAATACAATTCAAGAATGGTTTGAACAGAAGATAAAGCAGACAGATAGGACACCGCTGTACAATGCGCTACTGGATGGAGATTGTGAAGCGGTGCAACTGGTTTTGAGAAGACAGCTTATGGAGGGCATCAGTTATCATGACAACGCGGAAAGTTTTTATCACGGTTACGTTGCAGGACTGGTACAGGGAATGCCGGATTATCAGTTGCGCTCAAACAGGGAAGCAGGACAAGGCAGACCGGATATTCAGCTTGTTCCATATGACCAGAGAGAGACGGTACTTATACTGGAATTGAAAAAAGCAGATACCTACCAGCAGATGGAAGAAAAATGTGAAGAAGCGTTGATGCAGATAGAAGAAAAGCAGTACAAGGCAGAATTGGAATTGGAAGGGTATCATAGATTTGTCCAATATGGAATTTGTTTCTGTAAGAAGAATTGTTTGGTGAGGAAACGTATAGTTGATTAAAGATTAGGGAATTTACAGGAACATCCGGATGAATCAGACAATCAGCCATCCGGAAGATTTGCTGGATGCATTTTTCGCAATTACGAAAGACAAAAGATACAATGAAGTTAAGGAATCGATTATAAATAAGCCGAAGGAGGAAGTGACCATGTGTGTAATGATAGATATATTTGAAAATCGAGGAATAGAAAAAGGAAAAGTAGAAAGCATAGAAGAATTCATAGAGAAAAGTAATATTAAATAATTTCCGGTATCAAAAGGGGATGGTATTTAAAAGTGATGCCATTCTGACAAAAAAAGTGAATATAGTTTCACAAATTCAGATCCCGGCATAATGCCAATGTAAGGGAGAAAACATGCAAAAGAAAAACATAATAATTTGTCGTTATCAAAGTATCTGTGAACCAGATATTATAGAAGCATTTCAAAAAAATGGCTATCAGGTCGCAGAAATAAATAGAGAGATAGATAATCTGGATTATGATGTTACATATATCAAAAATCTATCGGAAGTAATTCTTAGCGGAGACTATGAATTTGTGTTCTCTGTCAATTTTATTCCAATTATTTCAAAATTGTGTAATGTATTGAAAATTCCATATATTTGTTGGTTGGTGGACAGCCCGGTAGTTACTATGTATTCAGAAGCGGTGGGAGGAGAATATAATCGGATATTTATTTTTGACAGAGCACTTTATGAGCAGTATTATTCAAAAAATCCGGAGCATATCTATCATTTACCCTTAGCTGCCAATGTAAATCACTGGGATAGGGCTTGCGAAAAAATCACCAGTGCGGAACGAGTAAAGTATGCAAGTGATATTTCCTTTGTGGGCTCTTTGTATTCAGAAAAATGTCCATATAATAAAATTACCAATATGCCACCAGAGCTTAAAGCGAACTTAGAAAAATTGATGAATGAACAGCAAAAAGTGTATGGGCGCAATTTTCTGGCAGAGCGTTTGACAGAGGATATGATTGCAGAATTTCAAAAAGTGGTCAGTTGGGAGAGTCTGCCAGACGATTATGAAGTACAACCGGCACAATTTATAGCAGATGAATATCTGGGAATCAAGATATCTGAGCAGGAGCGGATTCAGATATTAAACAGGTTAGCGAAAAAGTTTCCGGTACATTTCTATACTCAAAGTGATATTTCATTACTGCACAATGTAATTTACCGTGGAAGCGCAGAATCACGCTATGAGATGCCAAAGATTTTTCGCTGTAGTAAAATCAATCTCAATCCAACTGCAAAGAGTATTAAGACGGGAATATCCCAGCGGGTCTGGGACATTTTGGGATGCGGAGGGTTTCTGATATCCAATTATCAGACAGAGTTGCCAGAACATTTTGTGTTGGAACAGGACTTAGAAACCTATAACAGTATGGAGGAACTGGAGGATAAATGCGCATATTACCTTACCCATGAGGAAGAACGAAAGAAAATTGCGGCAAATGGCTATGAGAAGGTAAAGAAGTATCACACCTATGAGATACGAATTCAGCAAATGTTGGAGATGATGTAATTTTACAGCCTTAGTGCCCGGTATGCCTCCTTTTTTGCTATGCACGCTCAGATAATAAAGAAAAATTGACAGCGGGCACTCCCTCAGTTACAATAAGGTGAACTATGTAGAAAAGAAAGGGTGTAACTATGAGAGTACTGAATAGTTACGAAAGGAAATAATTATGTTACTAGTAAAACCAGAAGTAGAAGTGATTTCTATGAATTCATATGAAGATATATTAAAGAAGTTGGAAAAAATAGGGCGAGTATGCTATAAGAGCGAGGATAGAATTACAGAAGATTCTGCGGAAACATTTATTCGAGGTATATTAAAAAGAGGACATGAGTCAGTTATCGAACATGAAAATGTTACATTGCGTATTACATGTGACCGCGGTGTTACACATGAGATTGTTCGCCATCGTGTAGCAAGTTATTCTCAGGAGAGTACAAGATATTGCAATTATTCTAATGAAAAATTTGGAAACCAGATATCGGTAATAGATATTGCAACAGGATTTTCCTATGACTTGAATCAGGAAAAGGACAAGACGAAATACCGTATCTGGAACGAAGCAATGGAATATGCAGAAAAGAAATATTTTGAAATGTTAGAGGCTGGTGCAACACCACAGGAAGCACGTTCTATTTTACCTAATTCCTTAAAGACAGAGATTGTAATGACTATGAATCTGCGTGAGTGGAGACATTTTATCCGTCTTCGTATGGCTGCTGGTGCACACCCACAGATGCGGGAAGTGACAACTGTGATTTACGAATTGTTTAAAGAGAAACTACCAGTGTTTATTGAAAATTTATAACTGTTCAGCCTGTATGAAAGTGTCGAACCGGAAGAAGTTGTGAGGGATGAAAAGTCGCTGAAGTGAAAGCGTGGGAGTGAAGATGGCAATCAATGATGAATATATGAAAAAATACACAAGTGAATATAGAGAAGCGAGTGAAGCCAAGCGACTGTACACGAACAATCTGGTTATTGAATTAGAAGTGTCATCCGGGGAACCGTACTGGGGACATCAAGATACCATACAGGTTCATGCGGTTGTGTATGAGAGTCGTAAGCCATATGTGGTAGATGTAATATTGAATGAACAGGATTATCCATTAGCATGCAGATGTAATTGCGCAAGGGCTCCATGGGGACTTTGCCGTCATGCTGGTGCCGCGCTGTACCGGTTTCAATTTTTGCGTAAGAATGGCGAAATTACCAGACCAACATCAGGTGTAGCCAAAAAACTGATTCAGAAGATTTCCTATCATGGGTTTCAAGATATAATGACAAAGCGTGATCTGGGAACGGTACGACTGGTTCCGAGAATCCTGTTATCATCAGAAGGTGCTAAAGTAGATTTTAAAATAGGTAACAAAAGGCTGTATGTGATTAAAGATTTGGTGGCGTTTGCAGACGCCTGCCATAAAAAGCAAACAGTTAGTTATGGAAAAGAATTAGAAGTTGTGCATGATGATGGTATTTTTACAGAGGATAGCCAGCCGTTATACGAATTTATTATGGCGCATATGGAGTTGTATAGAACCATGTTAAGTAACGGTCGTTTTTATGGTTCAGAGAAGCTGAGGGAGTTTGCACTTTCAGAAAGTGATATAGACCAATTGTTTGCATTGCTTTTAGGGCAAACGATTGATTTGCAGACAGCTTATGATAAAGGTCTTCCTTACACCATAGTAGAACAGGATTTCAAACTGAACTTCTATATAGAGAAAGTGCCGAAAGGTGTACTTGTGTATCGTGATTCAGTGATTTGCCTTACTGGTCGTGACCATTTGTATAAGATAGACAGGGAACAGAACAAGATATGCAGATGTAGTAAGGAAATGAAGTCGGCCTGTGAGCCGTTATTGAACTATATTCCGCCTACCGCAGATAACGCAATGTATCTGGCAGAAAAAGATGTGCGTGCATTTTGTGGTGCTGTAGTGCCGATTATGGAGCAGTTTGGTGTGTTACAGGAAATCAATATGCAGGTAGCACAATATATGCCGGAAGAATGTAGCATTCGTTTTTATTTAGATGCACCAGCAAAAGAAATGATTACCTGTAAGCCTGTGGCGGTGTATGGAGACGATCAGTTCAGCATGATTAAAAAAATAGATACCGTACAGCATTATCGTGATGTCAAAAAAGAAACGGAAGCGATGATGTGTGTCAATGCCTACATGGGTAGTAGAACGGATGACGGGGATGAACAGATATTTTTCGTTCAGGATGATGAGCGGCTGTTTCGTCTGGTAGAACGAGGGATTGAAGAACTGCAACAATATGGCGAAGTATATGTATCAGATGCCTTGAAAAGAGTAAAGGTGCAGCCGTCAAGGAAAATGTCAGTAGGTGTATCGGTAAAAAGTGATTTGCTGGAACTAGAGGTTGATACAGGTGAGTTACCATTAGAGGAACTGATGGGGCTGCTTAGTGCATATCGCCAGCGTAAGAATTATTATCGTTTAAAGAGCGGTGATTTTATACAATTAGAGGATAGCAATTTCTCGTTGTTAGCAGATATGGTGGATGTATTAAATCTTTCGGCAAAGGAATTGCTGGAAAAGAAAATCACAGTGGGAAAATACCGCGCCTTATATTTAGACAGATTGTTCCATGAAAGCGGAGGAAACGTTACGCTGAAGCGGGACAGCTATTTTAAAAATTTAATACGCGATATGAAGACAGTGGAAGATAGTGATTATGAGGTGCCGGATTCTTTAGGCTCTGTTCTCAGAGAATACCAGAAGACAGGATATCGATGGTTGCGAACATTAGAAACATTAGGATTTGGTGGTATTCTTGCAGATGATATGGGGCTGGGTAAAACCATTCAGGTGATTGCATATCTGCTGTCCATGAAGGATGAGAGCAGAACCAGTCTGATTGTCTGTCCGGCATCGTTAGTATTTAACTGGGAACAGGAATTGGAACGTTTTGCACCAGAGTTAAAAGTAATGGTGTTAGCTGGTACCGCTAAAGTCCGAAAAGAAGCTTTTTTGCACCTGCAGGAATATGATGTGGTGATAACTTCTTATGATTTACTGAAACGAGATGTGGATGAATATGACACCATACAGTTTCATACAGAAATCATTGACGAGGCACAGTATATTAAGAATCAGAATACCCAGGTGTCAAAGGCAGTTAAGCTGATTTCTTCGAAAGTGCGGTTTGCATTAACGGGAACACCGGTGGAAAACCGTTTGAGTGAATTGTGGAGTATTTTTGATTATCTGATGCCGGGACTGCTTTATCAGTATTCCAAGTTTAAAAAAGATTTTGAAACACCGATTGTAAATAATCAGGATGAAAAAACGATTTTACAGCTACAGCGCATGGTGCGCCCGTTTATTCTTCGCCGGCTGAAAAAGGATGTTCTTAAGGATTTGCCGGAAAAATTAGAAGAAGTTGTGTATGCAAAGGCAGAGTCAGAACAGTGGAAACTGTATCAGGCATATACAGCAAGGTTGCGGAGTATGATTGCATCCCAGTCTGAGTCAGAGGTAAAGACAAACAAATTAGAGATATTGGCTGGACTTACAAGATTACGTCAGCTATGCTGTGACCCGGCGCTTGTGTATGAAGATTATAAGGCTTCTGCAGCAAAGCTTGAGGTATGCTTAGAGATTGTGGAAAACGCAGTGGCCTCAGATCATAAGATTTTGATTTTTTCACAGTTTACTACGATGCTGGAACGAATTTCTGCCGCATTGCATAAAAAGGATATTTCCCATTTTACATTGACCGGTGCTACCCCAAAGGCAACCAGAGCAGATATGGTGAAACGGTTTCAGTCAGACGATACAAAAGTATTTTTGATTTCCCTGAAGGCAGGAGGAACGGGATTGAATCTGACTGCAGCAGATATAGTCATTCATTTTGACCCATGGTGGAATATGGCAGCACAGAATCAGGCAACGGATCGTGTACACCGCATTGGACAGAAAAATATGGTGACCGTGTATAAGTTAATTATGAAGAATTCCATTGAGGAGAAGATTCTAAAGCTTCAGGAAAATAAAATGCAGCTTGCAGATCAGATTGTTTCCGGAGAGGGCATGGCGACAGCAGAAATGTCCAAGGAAGAACTAATATCAATACTTTCTTAAGATCGTGTACAGTGAATTTCTGGTGATGAATGACTGAAAATTAGATGAATTTTGGCAAATACTCACGAAATATTAGAAATTAAGGTCTGACAATTGCAATTATCAGGCCTTTTATTATATAATAGAAATATAAGGTTGCTTGAAATTTATATGTTGCACAGCAGGGAAGCTGACGGTGTAAGAAGTGATTGATTACTGCTATACAACAGGAACACAGCAGGGAAAGATTATAAAGGTGAGTCCATCATATGTAGTCCTTGTATGTGCCTGTCATGGAAGAGAGGGGTGGTTATATGGCTGTAATTAATTCGTTGTATTATAATGCGTACAATTATTATACAACTTCATCTCTAAAAAAGGGTCAGTCTCGATTTGATGCACATAAGGTATCTGAATTACGCAATGTATATCAGACTATGGTAAAAATTAATAAAGAGACACCGGTTTATAAGATTGATTATACAGATGAGAACAGAAGAATTGCTGTGGATTTGAAGGAAAGTGCCAGAGGATTGAAAAACCTGATTTCTGAGTTGACGAATGGCAATACAGAGCGGTTGTTTGATCGTAAGATGGCTGTATCAGAGGATGAGAGCATTGTCACAGCAAAGTATATCGGAGAAGAAACATCAGATACGGAAGAAGGATTTTCTTTAGAAGTAAAAAGTCTGGCGTCTGCGCAAATGAATGCAGGACAATTTATGCCTTCTGAGCAATTGGGACTTTCGCCAGATACCTATTCTTTCGATGTAAGCATGAACGGAATGGATTATGAATTTCAGGTGGGTGTTACATCAGAGGATACAAATGCAAAAATTCAGGAAAAGATTGCACGGATGATAAACAAATCAAGTATTGGCCTTGTGGCTTCTGTGGAATATCAGCAGAAAGATACGACAATGAGTGCGCTTCGCATAGAATCACAGGCAACGGGACGTCCGGAAGATGGAGCGGAATATTTTAAAATATCAGATGAACGTTCAAGCAGACACAAGGGCTTGATTTCCTATCTGGGCATAGGAGAGATTGCAGAGTATCCAAAGGATGGAGAAATTGTGGTGGATGGAAAGGAATATCTGACGGCAACGAACACTTTCACCAAAGGGAGAGCTTTTGAAATCACTCTGAATCAGGTATCTGAGCCGGGAAAGGCAGTTCAGATTGGATTTGTTACCGACACGGAAGCGGTGGAGCATCATGTGACAGCTTTTGTGGACGAATACAATGCCTTTTTGGATAAAGTGCGAAGCTTTGGCGAGGAAGAGTCAGCGAGCAAGAAACTGGTACGAGATTATAAAGATGTTGTTCGCAACTATCGGAATGATTTGGAGTCTCTGGGGCTTATGGTAAATAAAGATGGAAGCCTGAATATAGATCAATCCCTTCTGTGTCAGGCAACGGAGGATAAAGAGACTTACAAGGAGAGCTTAGAGCAGCTCACTGGATTTAAAAATGCATTAGTGCAGGTAACGAATCATGCAATTATGGATCCGATGGAGTATATTGATAAGGTAATTGTTGCTTATAAGAATCCGAAAAATAATTTTATAAGTCCTTATATCAGTTCCGTATATAGCGGAATGCTTTTTAATAGTTATTGTTAATAAAGGTCGGTGACAACGATAGAGATTTTTATGGTTGTTGCCGCACCGAAAAAAACGGTTGACAGACTAGCTTCCATGTGGTACATTTGAATGGCGACATGGAAGTAGGTCTTTTTTTTATGCCTAAATTTAGACAGAGAAAAGACTTGGATTGCAAAAAATGAATTTAAAGCGAGGTGGAAGTTGTGCGTACAAAGATCACATTGGCATGTACAGAATGTAAACAGCGTAATTACAACATGACAAAGGACAAGAAGACACATCCAGACAGAATGGAAACAAAGAAATACTGCCGTTTCTGTAAGAGACATACTTTACACAAAGAAACAAAGTAATTTTGACAAACCGGAGGTACGATATGGGAGAAGCTTCAACAAAGAAGCCGGGTAAAATCAAAGCATGGTTTACCGGCTTAAAAGCAGAGTTCAAACGAATCAGTTGGACAGACAAAGATACGGTTGTCAAGCAGACTACTGCGGTTGTAATTATTTCAGCTGTAGTGAGTGTGATAATTGCTATATTGGATTATGCGATCCAGTATGGTATTGATTTCTTAGTTAAGTAAGGACAAGGGTGATAATATGGCAGAGGCAAACTGGTATGTAGTACATACCTACTCAGGGTATGAGAACAAGGTTAAGGCCAACATTGAGAAGACAATCGAAAACAGACACCTTGAAGAACAGATTTTAGAAGTTCGTGTTCCGATGCAGGAAGTAGTTGAGGTTAAAAACGGTGCCAAGAAGCAGGCTCAGAAGAAAATGTTTCCTGGTTATGTCCTGATTAACATGATTATGAATGATGATACATGGTATGTTGTTCGTAATACAAGAGGTGTAACCGGATTTGTTGGACCAGGGTCTAAGCCGGTGCCGCTTACTGAGGAGGAAATGCGCCCGTTAGGAATTCAGGAAGAAAACATTGTTGTTGACTTCACTGAGGGCGATACCGTAGCAATTACTGCCGGTGTTTGGAAGGATACCGTAGGTGTAATCCAGACAATGAACCACAGTAAGCAGATTGTCACAATTAATGTCGACTTGTTCGGACGTGAAACGCCGGTAGAGATTAGTTTCACAGATGTCAAAAAAATGTAACTTTAGTAAAAGCACTTGGATGTAAGTGCGTGGGAGGGTAATAACCCCGCCAATACCACAGATTTAGGAGGTGCCGAAAAATGGCAAAAAAAGTAGACGGATATATCAAATTACAGATTCCTGCTGGAAAGGCAACACCAGCTCCACCGGTTGGTCCTGCTTTAGGTCAGAAGGGTGTTAATATTGTGCAGTTCACAAAGGAGTTCAACGCTAGAACAGCTGATCAGGGCGATTTAATCATCCCTGTAGTTATCACTGTTTACGCAGATAAGAGCTTTAGCTTCGTAACAAAGACTCCTCCTGCAGCAGTATTATTAAAGAAGGCATGTAACCTGAAATCAGGTTCTGGTGTGCCAAACAAGACAAAAGTTGCTACTATTTCTAAAGACAAAATTCGTGAAATCGCAGAGTTAAAAATGCCAGATTTAAATGCAGCTAGTATCGAAGCAGCTATGAGCATGATCGAAGGTACAGCTAAGAGTATGGGAATCACAGTAGCAGAATAAGAATTGTAATTTGTATGACGCGTGGGAGGGTAGTGTGACCGACAACCGGTTACACTGAAGAATTGATTTATATCCCCGTTAATACCACTAGGAGGTTAATCATGAAAAGAGGTAAGAAATACACAGAGGCTGCTAAATTAGTAGACCGTAGTGTGCAGTATGAAACAGCAGATGCACTTTCTATCGTAAAGAAAGCATCTACAGCAAAATTTGACGAAACAGTTGAAGTTCATATCAGAACAGGTTGTGACGGACGTCATGCTGAACAGCAGATCCGTGGTGCGGTAGTATTACCACACGGTACTGGTAAAGAAGTTCGTGTATTAGTTTTCGCTAAAGGTGAAAAAGTAGCTGAAGCAGAAGCAGCAGGTGCAGAATTCGTAGGTGGCGAAGAATTAATTCCAAAGATTCAGAACGAAGGTTGGTTTGATTTTGATGTTGTAGTTGCTACACCGGATATGATGGGTGTTGTTGGTCGTTTGGGACGTGTATTAGGTCCTAAGGGATTAATGCCAAACCCTAAGGCTGGTACAGTTACTATGGATGTTACAAAAGCTGTTAAAGATATCAAGGCTGGTAAGATTGAGTACCGTCTTGACAAGACAAACATTGTTCATTGTCCAATCGGTAAAGTTTCCTTTACTGAAGATCAGTTAGCAGACAACTTCCAGGCGCTGATGGATGCTATTATGAAAGCAAAACCAAGTTCATTAAAGGGACAGTACATTAAGAGTCTTTCTGTTTCTTCTACAATGGGACCTGGTGTAAAGATTAATACAGCTAAGCTTGTATAATTTTTAAAAATAATAGTTGACATAAAAAAATTATTATTATATACTATGTAAGTCGTGTGTGCGACATGCCGAAGACAGCAGGTGTCAGAAATGACCTAACGTTTTGCCTGCCGAGGATGAATTCGAAATTGTGTAAACAGTTATGAACTTATTACCTCTCTGTCTTGTGGCAGAGAGGTTTTTTGATGCGTACTCATGCAACGTGTAGTTGCCGCAAGCAACTGTGCTGTGCATATTGAGCGTAATGCGCATGAATAAAACTCCGGATTCGGCTAAAATTTAAGATTAGGAGGTGTACGATTCATGGCAAAGGTTGAAATGAAAAAACCAATCGTTGATGAAATTGCAGGTTATGTAAAAGAAGCTCAGTCTGTAGTAATCGTTAACTACTGTGGACTTACAGTTGAGCAGGATACAAGACTTCGTAAGGAAATGAGAGAAGCTGGTATCATCTATAAAGTATACAAGAATACAATGATGAACTTTGCTTTCCAGGGAACTGCTTGCGAAAGTTTATGCCCATACTTAGATGGACCAAACGCTATTGCTATTTCTACTACTGATGCAACTGCTCCGGCAAGAATTTTAAATAAGTTCGCTAAGGAAGCTAAGGCATTAGAGTTAAAAGCAGGTGTTGTAGAAGGCAATTTCTATGACAAAGATGGAATCACTGCTCTTGCAAATATCCCATCAAGAGAAGAATTACTTGCAAAATTACTTGGAAGTATGCAGTCACCTGTATCCAACTTTGCACGTGTTATTAACCAGATTGCAGAGTCTAAGGGTGCAGAAGCTTAATAATGAAAAAATGAAATTTAAAATGAATTAAAATGGAGGTAATATAAAATGGCAAAGTTAACAACAGCAGAATTTATTGAAGCTATCAAAGAGCTTACAGTTTTAGAGTTAAATGATTTAGTAAAAGCATGTGAGGAAGAATTTGGTGTATCTGCAGCAGCAGGTGTTGTAGTAGCAGCAGCAGGTGGCGCAGCAGGCGGTGCAGCAGAAGAGAAGACTGATTTCGATGTTGAATTAACAGATGTTGGTCCTAACAAGGTTAAGGTTATCAAGGTTGTTCGTGAAGTTACTGGCTTAGGCTTAAAGGAAGCTAAGGAAGTAGTTGACGGCGCTCCTAAGGTACTTAAGGAAGGTGCTGAAAAGGCAGAAGCTGAAGATATCAAGGCTAAATTAGAAGCTGAAGGTGCTAAGGTTACATTAAAATAATTTTAGGATTGTTTTTAAAGAGAGTTGCGTATGCAGCTCTCTTTTTGTAATTACGCGTAATCCGAATTTATCCAAGCATTCCACCGGCATAAGTAACAACCTGCAAAAGAGTAATACTATATATTTTGATAAATGTTGAAAAAATTAGTAAAATTGAAAAAATTCGTTGACAACGATTGACATATATGCTAACATGAAAAATGCACTATTGTGGTTTGCTATGCCTAGGCCACATAGTCAAAAGAAGTAATCATTAATAAACTACACTTATTATAATAGAACAGGGGTGAAACGTCAATGGAGAAAAACAGGATACGTCCAGTTGCAACCAGTAAGAGTATGCGAATGAGCTATTCAAGACAGAAAGAGGTATTAGAGATGCCGAATCTGATTGAGGTTCAAAAAGACTCTTATCAGTGGTTTTTGGATGAAGGATTGCGAGAAGTATTTGACGATATTAATCCAATCGCCGACTATAGCGGACATTTGAGCTTGGAATTTGTTGATTTTGTATTATGCGAAGATGATGTAAAATACAGTATCGAAGAGTGTAAAGAGCGAGATGCTACTTATGCTGCACCGTTGAAAGTAAAAGTAAGACTCCATAATAAGGAAACAGACGAGATTAAGGAACACGAAATCTTTATGGGTGACTTACCATTAATGACAGAGACAGGTACATTTGTAATTAATGGTGCAGAACGTGTTATCGTCAGTCAGCTCGTTCGTTCGCCAGGTATTTATTATGGAATCGCACATGATAAGATTGGTAAACGTCTCTTCTCCTCAACCGTTATTCCAAACCGTGGTGCATGGTTAGAATATGAGACAGACTCCAATGACGTTTTCTATGTTCGTGTTGATAGAACAAGAAAAGTGCCGATTACCGTATTGCTTCGTGCATTAGGAATTGGTAGTAATGCAGAGATTACAGAATTGTTTGGCGAAGAACCAAAGATTTTAGCATCTCTGACAAAGGATACTTCCACAAATTATCAGGAAGGTCTTTTAGAGTTATATAAGAAGATTCGTCCGGGTGAACCATTATCTGTAGATAGTGCTGAAAGCTTAATTACAGCAATGTTCTTTGACCCAAGACGTTATGACCTTGCTAAGGTTGGACGTTATAAGTTCAATAAGAAATTAATGTTAAAGAATCGTGTTCGCCATGCAACAGTAGCAGAAGATGTAATAGATGCATCAACAGGTGAAATTTTAGCAGAAGCAGGTACTATTATTACACCTGAATTAGCGGTTCAGATTCAGAACGCAGCCGTACCATATGTTATGATTCAGACAGAAGAACGTAACGTAAAAGTCTTGTCGAATATGATGGTAGATGTAGACTGCTATGTAGAAGGTGCTTCAGAGAAGTTAGGTATCCATGAATTAGTATACTACCCAGTGCTTGCAAAAATACTGGAAGAAAATGCTACTATGGAAGACCGTTTAGAAGCATTAAAGATTAACATGCATGAATTAGTACCGAAGCATATTACAAAGGAAGATATTTTTGCTTCCATTAACTACAATATGCATTTAGAGTATGGTCTTGGAAATGATGACGATATCGACCACTTAGGTAATAGACGTATTCGTGCAGTTGGTGAATTGTTACAGAACCAGTACCGCATCGGTCTTTCCAGATTAGAGCGTGTGGTTCGTGAAAGAATGACAACACAGGATATGGAAAATATTTCTCCACAGTCCTTAATCAATATCAAACCAGTAACAGCAGCTGTGAAAGAATTCTTTGGTTCATCCCAGTTGTCACAGTTTATGGATCAGAACAACCCTCTTAGTGAGTTGACGCATAAGAGACGTCTTTCTGCATTGGGGCCTGGTGGTTTATCAAGAGATAGAGCCGGATTCGAGGTACGAGATGTTCACTACTCTCATTATGGAAGAATGTGTCCTATTGAGACACCGGAAGGTCCTAACATCGGTTTGATTAACTCTCTTGCATGTTACGCAAGAATTAATGAATATGGTTTCATTGAAGCACCATATCGAAAAATTGATAAAGCAGATCCGAAGAATCCGCGTGTTACAGATGAAGTTGTTTATATGACAGCGGACGAAGAAGATAATTACCATGTTGCGCAGGCGAACGAGGCACTGGATGAGGATGGACATTTTATCCGTAACTCTGTATCCGGTCGTTATAGAGAAGAAACACAGGAGTATGAGAAAACCATGTTTGATTACATGGATGTTTCTCCTAAGATGGTGTTCTCTGTGGCAACAGCGTTGATTCCATTCTTGGAGAACGATGATGCGAACCGTGCGCTTATGGGTTCCAACATGCAGCGTCAGGCAGTACCGCTTTTAACAACCGAAGCACCAGTAATTGGTACAGGTATGGAAACAAAGGCAGCCGTTGACTCTGGTGTTTGTGTAGTGGCAAAGCGTGATGGTGTGGTAGAACGTTCTTGTTCAAATGAAATCGTTGTAAAATGCGATGATGGAACAAAGGATGTATATCATTTGACAAAATTCACAAGAACAAACCAGAGTAACTGTTATAACCAGAGACCAATCGTTACAAAGGGCGAGAAGGTAAAGAAAGGTGATGTCATTGCTGATGGTCCTTCTACATCAAATGGTGAAATTGCTCTTGGTAAGAACCCGTTAATCGGATTTATGACATGGGAAGGTTACAATTACGAGGATGCTGTATTATTAAGTGAACGATTAGTACAGGATGATGTATATACATCTGTTCATATTGAAGAATACGAAGCAGAAGCACGTGATACCAAGTTAGGACCGGAAGAAATTACCAGGGACGTTCCGGGTGTCGGCGAAGATGCGTTAAAAGACTTAGATGAAAGAGGTATTATCCGTGTAGGTGCAGAAGTGCGTGCTGGAGATATCTTAGTTGGTAAAGTAACACCTAAGGGTGAGACGGAGCTGACAGCAGAAGAACGTTTGTTGCGTGCAATCTTTGGTGAGAAAGCCCGTGAGGTACGTGATACCTCATTAAAAGTTCCTCATGGTGAATATGGTATCGTTGTAGATGCAAAAGTATTTACAAGAGAAAATGGTGACGAGTTATCTCCAGGTGTAAATCAGGCAGTTCGAATCTATATCGCACAGAAGAGAAAGATTTCTGTTGGTGATAAGATGGCTGGTCGACATGGTAATAAGGGTGTCGTTTCCAGAGTACTTCCGGTAGAGGATATGCCATTCCTTCCAAACGGACGTCCTTTGGATATCGTATTGAACCCATTAGGTGTGCCTTCTCGTATGAATATTGGACAGGTACTTGAGATTCACTTAAGTCTTGCTGCAAAAGCATTAGGATTTAACATTGCAACACCTGTATTCGATGGCGCGAAGGAAAATGACATTATGGATACTCTTGATTTGGCAAATGATTATGTCAACTTGGAGTGGGAAGAATTTGAAGCAAAACATGGTCAGGACTTACTTCCGGAAGTGTTACAGTATTTATCTGATAACAGAGAACATAGAAAATTATGGAAGGGCGTTCCGATTTCAAGAGATGGTAAGGTTCGTCTTCGTGATGGACGTACTGGTGAATACTTCGATTGCCCGGTAACAATTGGACACATGCATTACCTGAAGCTGCATCACTTAGTAGATGATAAGATTCATGCACGTTCTACTGGTCCTTACTCATTAGTAACACAGCAGCCGTTAGGTGGTAAAGCGCAGTTCGGTGGACAGCGTTTCGGTGAAATGGAAGTTTGGGCGTTAGAAGCATATGGTGCTTCTTATACATTGCAGGAAATCTTAACAGTGAAGTCCGATGATGTAGTTGGTCGTGTAAAGACATATGAAGCCATCATTAAGGGTGATAATATTCCTGAACCAGGTATTCCAGAATCCTTCAAAGTATTATTAAAGGAATTACAGTCATTAGGTCTTGATGTGCGTGTACTTCGTGATGATAATACCGAAGTGGAGATTATGGAAACAAGTGAATTTGGTGATACCGATTTACGTTCTGTAATTGAAGGTGACAAGGATTACGGTTATAAAGAAGAAGAATCGCTCGGACAAATGGGATTCTCTAAACAGGAATTCAATGAAGACGAAGAGTTAGTTGATATTGAGGAAGAAGATGGTTCTGAAGATGACTTTTTAAGTGATCTGGAAGAAGCATTCGACGATAAGGAATAGATAAAGTAAATGTTTGAAATAAAGAAGGGAGTGCCAGGTATGCCTGAAACAAAAAGTAATGAAACCTATCAGCCGATGACATTCGATGCCATCAAGATTGGTTTAGCCTCTCCAGAAAAAATCAGAGATTGGTCTCATGGTGAAGTAAAGAAACCGGAGACAATCAATTACAGAACATTAAAGCCGGAAAAGGATGGTCTGTTCTGTGAGAGAATTTTCGGACCAAGTAAGGACTGGGAATGTCACTGTGGTAAGTATAAGAAAATAAGATATAAAGGTGTTATCTGTGACCGTTGTGGTGTTGAGGTAACAAAATCAAACGTTCGTAGAGAGCGTATGGGACACATTGAGTTAGCTGCTCCAGTATCCCATATCTGGTATTTTAAAGGTATCCCAAGCCGTATGGGATTAATCCTTGATTTATCTCCTCGTGTTTTAGAGAAGGTACTTTATTTTGCTTCCTATATCGTATTAGATGCCGGCAATACAGAATTACAGTATAAGCAGGTTCTTTCTGAAAAGGAATATCAGGATGCAAGAGAAAAGCATGGCAATGCATTCCGTGTAGGTATGGGTGCAGAAGCTATCAAGGAATTATTACAGGCAATTGATTTAGAGGCAGAAACAGCTGAATTAAAAGCTGGTTTAAAAGATGCTACTGGACAGAAACGTGCACGTATTATCAAGCGCCTTGAGGTAGTAGAAGCATTCCGCGGTTCAGGAAACCTTCCTGAGTGGATGATTATGGATGTAATTCCGGTAATTCCACCGGATTTACGTCCGATGGTTCAGTTAGATGGTGGTCGTTTTGCTACCTCTGACTTGAATGATTTATACAGACGTATCATTAACCGTAATAACCGTCTCCAGAGATTATTAGACTTAGGAGCACCGGATATTATCGTTCGTAACGAAAAGAGAATGTTACAGGAAGCGGTAGACGCGTTAATTGACAACGGTCGTAGAGGTCGTCCGGTAACGGGACCTGGTAACCGTGCATTAAAGTCCTTATCTGATATGTTAAAGGGTAAATCCGGACGTTTCCGTCAGAACTTATTAGGTAAACGTGTTGACTACTCAGGACGTTCTGTTATCGTAGTAGGACCGGAACTTAAGATATATCAGTGTGGTCTTCCTAAGGAAATGGCAATCGAGTTGTTCAAGCCATTCGTTATGAAAGAATTGGTTGCAAACGGAACTTCGCACAACATTAAGAGTGCGAAGAAGATGGTAGAAAAATTAGAGCCGGCAGTGTGGGATGTCTTAGAAGACGTCATAAAGGAACATCCGGTTATGTTGAACCGTGCTCCTACACTGCATAGACTTGGTATTCAGGCGTTTGAGCCTATCCTTGTAGAAGGTAAAGCAATTAAGCTTCATCCATTGGTTTGTACAGCATTTAATGCCGACTTCGATGGTGACCAGATGGCTGTGCATTTACCACTTACAGCGGAAGCGCAGGCAGAATGCCGATTCCTTTTACTGTCACCAAATAACTTACTGAAGCCATCCGATGGTGGTCCGGTTGCCGTTCCATCTCAGGATATGGTTCTTGGTATTTATTATTTGACACAGGAAAGACCAGGTGCATTAGGAGAAGGTAAATTCTTCAAAAATGTAAATGAAGCAATTTTAGCATATGAAAACGGCGCAGTAACATTGCATTCTAAGGTTACTGTCCGTATGACAAAGACAATGCCGGATGGAACGGTAGTGTCTGGTAATGTAGATTCTACTGTTGGACGTTTTATCTTCAACGAAATCATTTCACAGGATTTAGGCTTCGTAGATAGAAGTATTCCGGGAAATGAACTCGTATTGGAAGTGGATTTCCACGTAGGTAAAAAGGGATTAAAGAAGATTCTCGAAAAGGTTATTAATACACACGGTGCTACTAAGACAGCGGAAGTATTGGATGATATTAAGGCTATGGGTTACAAGTACTCTACAAGAGCAGCCATGACGGTATCCATTTCCGATATGACAGTGCCACCACAGAAGCCGGAAATGATTAAGCAGGCTCAGGATACGGTAGACCGTATTACAAGGAACTACAAACGTGGTTTGATTACAGAAGAAGAAAGATACAAAGAAGTAGTGGAAACATGGAAAGTAACGGATGATAACTTGACAAAGGCTCTATTAGACGGTCTTGACAAGTACAACAACATTTACATGATGGCTGATTCCGGTGCCCGTGGTTCCGATAAACAGATTAAGCAGTTAGCTGGTATGCGTGGTTTGATGGCAGATACAACAGGTCGTACGATTGAGCTCCCTATCAAGTCTAACTTCCGTGAAGGTCTTGACGTATTGGAGTACTTCATGTCCGCGCATGGTGCGCGTAAAGGTCTTTCCGATACAGCTCTTCGTACAGCCGATTCCGGATATTTGACAAGACGTCTTGTTGATGTTTCGCAGGATTTGATTATCCGTGAGGTAGATTGTTGTGAAGGGAAAGAGATCCCAGGTATGTGGGTAAAAGCATTTGCAGATGGTAAGGAAGTAATTGAAAGTTTGCAGGATCGTATTACAGGTCGTTTTGCTTGCGAGACAATTCGTGACAAAGATGGTGAGGTAATCGTAAAGGCGAACCACATGATTACACCAAAGCGTGCAGCTGCAATTATGTCACGTGGTGTAAATGAAGAAGGCGGTGAGATTACAAAGGTTAAGATTCGTACCGTATTAACTTGTCGTTCGCACATTGGTATCTGCGCAAAATGTTATGGAGCGAACATGGCTACTGGTGAAGCTGTACAGGTTGGTGAATCTGTCGGAATCATCGCAGCGCAGTCAATCGGTGAACCTGGTACACAGCTTACCATGCGTACATTCCATACTGGTGGTGTAGCCGGTGATGATATCACACAGGGTCTTCCTCGTGTCGAAGAACTTTTTGAAGCAAGAAAGCCAAAGGGACTTGCTATCATCTCTGAATTTGCTGGTGTAGCCACAATTAAAGATACAAAGAAGAAACGTGAAGTTATTGTTACCAATAAGGAAACAGGAGAATCTAAGGCATACTTAATTCCATACGGTTCCCGTATCAAGATTATGGATGGAGCTGAATTAGAAGCCGGTGATGAACTGACAGAAGGTTCTGTAAATCCACACGATATCTTAAAGATTAAAGGTGTTCGTGCTGTACAGGATTACATGATTCAGGAAGTACAGCGTGTTTACCGTTTACAGGGTGTAGAAATCAACGATAAGCATATCGAGGTTATCGTTCGCCAGATGTTAAAGAAGATTCGTATCGAAAATAATGGTGATAGTGAGTTCTTACCAGGTACATTGGTAGATATCTTAGATTATGATGATGCAAATGAGAAATTAATTGCAGAAGGAAAAGAGCCGGCAGATGGTAAGCAGGTAATGCTTGGTATTACAAAGGCTTCCTTAGCAACGAACTCATTCTTGTCAGCAGCATCCTTCCAGGAGACAACAAAGGTATTGACAGAAGCTGCGATTAAGGGTAAAGTCGATCCATTGATTGGTCTGAAGGAAAATGTTATCATCGGTAAACTGATTCCTGCCGGTACAGGTATGAAACGTTACCGCAATGTAATGCTTGATACTGATCGAGAAGAAATAGAAGATGAAGTTCTTCTTGAGGAACTTGAAGAAATCGAAGAATAGAAGTATAAAAATGGTCATGGATGATTGTTCATGATTGGTATATGAAAAGGCATATGTAAGTCTGGTAGGATTTGCATATGTCTTTTTCTGTGTGTGGTTGTGGCTATTCATTGGTTTGTAGGAATGGGGTAGGTACGTTGTATCATAGTGGTAAACAGTACGCCTCTGCCAGCAACAGACACTTCCTAAACAGACCGAGACAACGTTCCGGTGAACTAACTACTAAGTACGACTAAGCCCCTCAGGAGAGCCTTCGTGCCTAAGTCTCCCTAAGTAGTGGATTTCACCTACACTAAGGACGTCTCGTAATCGTCTGTTTAGGAAGTGTCTGTTGCTGGCAGGGGCTGTGTGTTTAGGGTATTATAGCAGAATAGCATTTGATGTACTAATTATGCATTTCAACAAATGTAACGTTCAACCATTATATTAGCGGAATCCAAAATCGTACCTAGTGAAGCCAACACACAGCCGCTGATACCCGTAGCAATTTCCTAAACAAGACGATTACGAGCCGTCCTTAGTTGAGGTGAAATCCACTGCCTAGATCCTCTTAGCCACGAAGGCTCTCCTGAGTGTCTTAGCAGTTATAGGTAATTGCGAAACGCCAACAAGGTAGTGAATTGTCAGAATTGTTTGTGACAGATAGCTGTTTGCTACATAGTCTATATGTGACCCTCTGAAAACGTCGGCACTTAGGCTGTGTATTTTACAGCCTTAGTGTCCGCT
>JBGVMW010000133.1:0-1679 GCA_045125095.1 Lachnospiraceae bacterium | reverse complement strand
TCGCCTACAATGATTTTCGTTGAACATGATATTGCGTTTAGGGAAATGATAGCAACTAAAATGGTGCAACTTTAAAATAAATTGGAGCAGATTCAAGATTGTCGAACAGGTGAAAATTTCAGTTTTATAAATTCCAATTTGTCTAACTGTTGAATAATTGCGCAGGAACGCGTCCCCAAAAAGCTGGGACGCGTTCCTTTTTTTATTCAAGTCCGTTGCAATTCTTATGGATAGAAAGTGTAATAATTAGAGGAGGTGTAAAATATGGAGATTTATATTTCAGAGTATAACGAAAAAATGGTTGCGGTTTTGCTGGATGATGAGATGAAGATTGTTAAACCTGTGTATGATTTTCTTAGGTTCCAGCAACAAAAGGGACGTGCAACTAACACATTAAAGGCATACGGCACCGATCTTTGCCTATTCTGGACTTTTCTAAAAAAGAATGGTTACGCTTATGACCAAGTAACCCCACGACTGATTGCTGACTTTATCGATTATCTTCGTGGAGGAGACAAAATGCTTTCGCTGTATAGGGAAAGCAATAGAAGCAACCGCACAATAAACCGGATTCTGAGCACAGTACATTCATTCTACCAGTACCAGGCAGATATGCACGAGATCGATAATCCAATATTGATGCACGAAATAAACAGACCTTTTAATATGTTCAAGGGCATTCTGGCGCACACAAGGTCAGACAACAAGATAAAGCAATCTGTATTCAAACTGAAAGAAAGTCAGTATGCTGTTCATCTTGTAAGGGATTCTGAGATGAAACTGGTTTTAGGTCAGCTTACAAAACGTAGAGATATCTTGTTATACAAGATGCTTTATCTGACCGGCGCCAGAATTCAAGAAGTTTTAGATTTAGAAATTGAGGCTATTCCGGTTCCGGATATGTCCAAATCTATCTGCGTTTTGCACCAGATTCGTTCAAAGGGTAAGTGCCGAGATCTTTATGTTCCGATGTCTCTAATCGCAGAACTTGATGAATTCATAATGGAGGAACGGAGCCGGATCGCAACAGATCATAGCTATATCTTTGTGTCTGAGCAGGAACGGCAACGAGGGAAACAACTTACTTACTCAGCAGTATACGACAAGCTGAAGAAAATACAGGCCCAAGTTGGAGTGCAGTTTAATTTCCATGATTTGCGACATACTTTTTGTTCCAACCTCGTCGAGTCGGGCTTGGACGTCAGCGTTGTGAGGATTATTATGGGACATGAACATATTTCAACTACACAGAGATATACACATTTGTCCAACCACTACATTGAGGATAGCCTATCCCGATATTGGGGTCAAAGTTCTTTAATTGGAGATGATTTTCATGTTGAGTAAGCAACCCATAGGAGATATGTGGTCACTACCGGACAACGATCCACACTCTCAGCATTACGGTGAGTCTTTAGATTTTGACTTTTCATATATCCATAGCGAAGAAATGAAGTCAGTGGTTAAAGACTACATCTGGCATTGCTGGCGAGTAAATAATGGCGCATTGGCTTCGCGGCAATGGCTAAATCGTTCGCTGCAGTACTTTATGGTATTTGCAAAAGCGAACAATATTTACAGCTTCAAGGAGCTTACTAACGCAGTTGTTGATTTGTTTCTGTCGTATCTACGCACTGTTATCTCACCTGCAACAAAAAGACCACTTTCGTATAAATCTC
>JBGVMW010000132.1:0-24422 GCA_045125095.1 Lachnospiraceae bacterium | reverse complement strand
ACCCTCTGAAAACGTCGGCACTTAGGCTGTGTATTTTACAGCCTTAGTGTCCGCTACGTTTGAAGGGAGCGAGAGCGCGTCAAATATAGACTATGTAGTAAGCAGCTATTTGCACAAACAATTCTGACAATTTGCGGATGGGCTTCACTTTCGCAATTACCTAACTAATATAATTTAGAAAAGGAGATAATAATTATGATATGCCCAAGATGCAAAAGTACAAATGTAACAAATCAAGTGATTACAGAAACCACCACACAAAATAAGACAAAGGGATTTGGCTGGATAAAGGCCTGTCTTGGATATCTGCTATTCAGCATACCAGGTATTTTATGCGGTCTGTGTGGCATGGGAAAAGGAAAAACAAAGACGACTACCACTTCAAAGGTGATACATATATGTCAAAATTGCGGAAACAAATGGTAACATGGATGGATGAAATCGGTGAACTAAGTGGTTGCCATCGTCTTCCTGAAAGAAGTTTTTTCTATAAAGGACACCAGTTTCCTGTCTGTGCAAGATGTACTGGTGTATCTATTGGACAACTCAGTGCTGTTCTTTTTAATTTTTTTATTAACATCCCCGCCTCTGTTTCTTTTATTTTTCTTGGAAGCATGGGACTTGACTGGCTGATACAGGAAATAGGACTCAAGGAATCCAACAACTACAGACGACTTTTTACCGGCATACTGGGAGGATTTGGATTATTTAACTTATATTGTATTGTGTTTAAAAAACTAAAATCTAAGTTATAATTTTTTCATTCTTGCACATACTAGTACAGCTCGTCTATGTCAGTATAATCATAAAGAGGTGATGAACATGGCATCCTATGTATCCCCTGCTATTCGGGACAAATTTGAAACCTTATCTGTCAATCTGAAAAATTGTATTCTGGAACGAAATGTCCATTTAGAGACGATTCACGATCTCATTCGCGTTCTGGAAGAAATTTGTGCGGAAGCGGAACAATAATATTAAAACATCATTTTGTTACCAATAGCACTTTTTACACACACCAATTAGTAAGATTGCACAACACAAAAACCCCCAGAAATTCAACATTCTGGGGGTTATTTGCACTTGTCAGAACTCTAAATATACACCAAAAACTTATACTCTGGATAAATATTCACCTGTTCTTGTATCAATCTTAATCTTATCGCCCTGATCTACGAATAAAGGAACGTATACAGTAGCACCTGTTTCAACAGTAGCTGGCTTTGTAGCACCTGTAGCTGTATCACCCTTCACACCTGGCTCTGTTTCCGTAATCTCTAATTCAACAAATAAAGGTGGCTCGATAGCAAATACGTTGCCGTTGTAAGAACATACCTTGCAGATATCATTTTCTTTTACGAATTTTAAAGAATCACCTACAGTATCTTCATTTAAAGCGATCTGCTCATAGTTTTCTGTATTCATGAAGTTGTATAAATCACCATCGCTGTATAAATACTGCATGTCTACTCTATCGATACGTGCAGCCGGGAATTTTTCTGTTGGACGGAAAGTTTTTTCAACTACACCACCGTTGATGATGTTCTTTAACTTTGTACGAACGAACGCTGCTCCTTTACCTGGTTTTACATGCTGGAATTCTAATATCTGGTATACATTTCCTTCTATCTCTAATGTTACACCATTTCTGAAATCACCTGCTGAAATCATTTCATTTCCTCCTTGATACTTTCAATAATAAGCAGACTTTTTTCTTTCTTGTTAATGTCTGCCACTTTACAGTCACATTCTTTTCTATTTTATACTATAATAGATAGTTTTTCAACTATTTTTTTGCTTTCTTACGCCTGTAGGATGCAAGCACTATTTTCTCTAAATAACGTTTGAGCACAATCTGTATTTCTTCATGCTTTGCAATAGGTTTCACCAGTATCGAATAAATGCCTGTACGATTCGCACCATACACATCCGTAAAAATCTGGTCACCCACAAATAACGTAGTATCTGTTGTGGTTCCCATCTGTTCCATCGCCTTCTGATAGCCTTTGACCCCCGGCTTACCAGCCTTATAAATATATTTTGCATGAACAGCACTGTTAAATTCTTTCACGCGCTCCTCATCATTATTAGAAAGCAACACGATATCGAATCCAATTTGTCGCAAGCGTGCAAACAGTGAAATAGATCTTTCATCTGCTGGTGCATCATGCTCTACAAGGGTATTATCAATATCAAAAATCACGCCACGCATACCTTTTTCATAATATTTTTCAAATGGAATGTGATAGGTACTTTCCATATATTCACAAGGATAAAAACACTCTAACATCCTACTGCAATTCCTCCGCCTATTCCTTATCCGGCAGTTTTTTCTCTGCTCGTTCTGCAAATTTCTTAACTTCCACTTTCGCTTTTGCAATTGGTATATTCGTACCAGCACCAGCTACACAACCACCCGGGCAAGCCATACCCTCAATCAGACAGCCATTCTTTTTTCCAGCTTTGGCAAGAAGCAACATCTTACGACATTCGTCAAGTCCTTCTGCATGTTCAATATGAACCTCTGTTCCCGGATAATATTCCTTAATACACTCTTCAATGGCTCCTGCAACACCACCAGCTACTGCATAGCCACGACCTGCTGCTGTAGCATCCTGCAATGCATCAATATCTTCAGCCTCATTCAGATAAATGCCCTTTGCTGTAAACATAGCACTTAACTCTTCAAATGTAATAACAAAATCCACATCACTTCGAACAGTTCTTCTTGAAGCTTCTAATTTTTTAGCAGCACATGGTCCTATGAAAACAACACCAGCCTCTGGATGCTCCTGTTTTATCATTCTTGCTGTCGCAACCATCGGAGTCAATGCGTTTGATATATTGTTAATCACATCCGGAAAATGCTTTTTCGCCAGACTTGCCCAGGATGGACAACAGGATGTCAATAAAAATGGTACTTTTCCGGTTGCCACTTCGTCCACATAGTGTTTTGCTTCCTCCATAGCCCCTTCATCTGCACCAACTGCTACTTCATACACACCTTTAAATCCTAGTTCCAACAATGCTGCTTTTATTTTCTCAGGGGTAGCATCTGCACCAAACTGTCCTACAAAAGCAGGTGCCAAAGCGACATAGATATCCCGCCCTGACTGCATTGCACGAATCAACTGCAGAATCTGTGACTTATCCGCAATTGCACCAAACGGACAACTCACCATACACATACCACAGGAGACACACAAAGCAGAATCAATGTAAGCTCGTCCCAACTCATCTGATTTAATTGCCTTAACACCACATGCATGCTGACACGGTCTGCTATGTCTTGTAATTGCGTCATATGGGCAGGCATCACGGCATTTTCCACACTTAATACATTTTGTCTGGTCGATTACTGATTTACCATGCTCATAACTAATAGCACCTCGCGGACACACTTCGGAACAAGGCTGCGCCATACACCCCTGACATTGATCGCTGATTACATATTTATTTTCTTCACACATATTACACGCGGATGGAATTACCTGCATAAGCGGCGGCTCATAATATTTCTCAGCAATATTACTTTCCTCAACACCCTGAGTAGCATGTACCGGCTTATTTTCCGGTCTCAATGACAATCCCATTGCCAGTCTGATTTGTTCACGCACAACTGCACGTTCACGGTACACATTTTCCCAGTACTCAGACTTATCTGTATGAACAATTTTGTAAGGCATTTCTTCAATATCATTTACAAGGTTTTCGGAATTATAGGCAACTTTTGCAATTTCCGTAAACACTTCCTGACGTCGTTTGCGTACTTTGGTATCCAGACCACGCATATCCATACACTCGTTACCTCCTAAAATAGTTTTTCGACAACACTATATCATGAAACATCTGCTTCTGTAAATCATCCACAGACAAAAATTTTCTTTCTTTTCGTTCCCAATGGTAAAGCTCTACATCAATCCAGGTATCATACAAATCCCCTGTATAATCAAAGAGATTTGTTTCTACTTTTCTGGTTGTACCATGCTCCACAGTGGGATTTATACCAATATTTGTAACTCCATAATACGCACCATTCTCTGTCACCGTTCTGGAGAAATACACACCGTTTGGGGGAAGCATCTTTCCTTCATCCGGTATCAGATTCACAGTCGGTATTCCAATCTGACGCCCTAATTCCTTACCATGCATTACTTTACCCATCACATGATAAGGACCATCCAGCAACATAGAAGCTGCTTCCATGTCGCCCGCTTCTAATACACCACGAATTCTGGTGCTACTAATAACATCATTCTCATATACTTCTTTTTCTACTATTTCTAACTCATATCCATATGTAGCAGCATACTCTGCTAACATTTTGGCATCCCCTCTACGGTTATGCCCAAATCGAAAATCTGTTCCAATTACAATATATTTTGCTTTTAACCGGTCAACCAAAATACGTTTTATAAACTCTTCTGGTTCCATGCCGATAATCTCTGATACAAAAGGACATTCTACCAAAAAATCGATTCCCAACCGTTCCAATATAATTCTGCGTTCTTCATTGGTGGTAAGTATCTGCGGTTTTTCATGACGTAAAACAGAATAAGGCGGAGCATCAAAAGTAAAAACTACCGCCTTACAGCCCTGTTTTTTATGTTCTAAAATCCGTTTCATCAGCTTCCTGTGTCCAGCATGTACGCCGTCAAATTTTCCTAATGTAATGGCTGCATTTTCCTGTATATCAAATTCTGTTCTGCCTGTACAGTATTCCATACAAATACCTCTTATTTCTGTTACGATAAAAACATTTTAAACGGTTTTAGTTTCTTGTTATTTTCAAAAAAATAAATACCAATAAATACACCTGCACTGTCATACATGCGAACGCGCACGTCTTTTTTGCATGTAACATCTTGTAGTTCAACCTGATTCGCAAAAATGCTATTTCCATTATGTAGAAGCTTATCACCTTCCGGAAGCGCTTTTACAGCAGGATATTCTGCCAGCATCTGTTCCACAGATACTATCTGTTCTGCTAACGCTCCATTATCACGTAGTTCTTCTACTTTTTCCAGTGTAATACTGTCTTTTATATCAAAACAACTTACTTTTGTTCTTGTCAGCTTTGCCATACAAGCTCCACAACCCGCCTTTTCACCGATATCATGGCATATAGTTCTGATATAAGTACCCTTAGAACAGGTAATGCGCATACTTACATAAGGAAGATCCACCGCTACTATCTCTAACTCATACACGGTAATCGGGCGTGGCTGTCGTTCAATTTCAACACCCTCTCTGGCAAGTTCATATAACTTCTTGCCATTCACCTTAATTGCAGAATACATTGGTGGAACCTGCATCGATTCCCCAATCATGGAAGAAGCAATTTCCCGTATCTGCTGTTCTGATACAGTAACCTCCTGCTCCTTCCATACGGTTCCGCTGATATCCTGTGTATCAGTGGTGATTCCCAAGCGCATCACTGTTTCATATGTTTTTACTTTATCAGTTAAAAACTCACACAGTCTGGTTGCTTTGCCTAAGCAAACAGGTAATACCCCTTCTGCATCCGGATCCAGCGTTCCCGTATGACCAATTTTCTTCTGCTTCAGTATACCTCTGAGTTTTGCCACAACATCATGAGATGTGTAACCCTTTTCTTTATAAATGTTAATAATTCCATCTATCATTGCCGATGCTCCAAAAACTGTTTTTCAATATGCAGTGTCACATTGTTAATCACATCATATGGAGAGCCTTCCATACTACATCCGGCAGCTCTCACATGACCTCCGCCACCAAAGTAGGAAGCTATTATACTTACATCTACCAACTCCCTGGAACGCAGACTAACTTTAAAGCTCTGTGGCTCCATTTCATACAAAAAGATCGCCACCTCTACTCCTTCTGTAGTGAGTAATTCGCTCACAATGCCATCCATATCCTTTGATGTGACATTATAAAAATCCATGTCACGCTTACGAATAACAGAAGCAATGCATTTTCCATCAAACAATAATATACTCTCAAGCAACGCTCTTCCTAATATCTGCTTCTGCACATAGGTTTTTGTATAAAAGGTATCATCAATAATTTTCGTAAATGGTACCCCCTTATCCATAAGAACCCCTACTGCCTGCAGCGTTTTCGAAGTTGTATTGGAGTATTTTAACACACCGGTATCATGAATAATACCAGTATAAATTGCTGCGGCAGTTTCCTGTGAAATCTTATCTTTTTCCATCAAATCAAATAATATTTCACAGGTAGAACCAATTGCTCCATCAATACGATTTACATTACCATAACCGGTATTGCTGATATGATGGTCGATACATACTGTTTTTCCGGCATTTTCAAATATTCGATATGCATCACCTAAACGTTCTGTATCACCGCAGTCTAATGCAAAAAAAATGTCATATTGGTTATTAGTAGAAAAATCTGAACATATGTCATCAAACCCTTTTAAATACGAAAAAACTTTGGACGGTTTTTCCATAAATACTTCTACATTTTTTACTGGATAATTCTCCATAATATAGTTTTTAAGGCCTAGACAGGAACCTACACAATCACCATCCGGTCTGATATGTCCACCAATAGCAACTGTCTCTACTCCTGCCAACAGCTCATCTAACCAGTTCATCTACTTATCCTACACCCTTCCTGCTTATACTTCTTCGTCTTCCTCGTCCTCTTCTTCCTGTTCATGAAGAGGAGCTGTCACATCGTTAATTAATTTTGTCATATTTACACCATATTCAATGGACTGATCCATGATAAATGTAATCTCTGGCGTATTTCTTAAATTAATGGAACGTGCTAACTCTCTGCGGATATATCCTTCTGCGCTTCGAAGTCCTGCAAGTGTATCTTTTCTTGCCTGCTCGTCACCTAATACGCTGATATACGCGCGGCAGCTCTTTAAATCCGGAGCCACCTCTACACTTACCACTGAAGTCATGGGATGAATCCGTGGGTCTTTTATATTCCCACGGATGATATTGCTTAATTCTCTCATAACTTCGCCATTGATACGTGTATTCTTGATACTATTTTTTCTCATTATCTAGGCACCTCTACCATAATATAAGCTTCTACGATATCGCCTTCGCTCAAATCGTTAAACTTCTCAAATACAAGACCACATTCGTAGCCTGCTTTTACTTCCTTTACATCATCCTTGAATCTCTTTAAGGATGCTAAAGGACCTTCAAATATCTGACTACCTTCACGTGTGATACGCACAGAACAATCTCTCTTGAAGGAGCCATCTAACACATAAGAACCTGCAATCGTACCAACACCTGAAGCCTTGAACAACTGTCTTACTTCTGCGTGTCCAATTACCTGTTCTTCAAATACAGGATCTAACAATCCCTTCATCGCAGCTTCTACATCTTCAATCGCCTGGTAGATGACACGATATAAACGAACATCCACACCTTCATGATCTGCTGTTGCCTTTGCTGTCGCATCCACGCGAACGTTAAATCCAATGATAATTGCATTCGATGCTGCTGCTAAAGAAACATCCGATTCGTTAATTGCACCTACACCGCCATGAATAATCTTAACGATTACTTCTTCATTTGACAGTTTTACAAGACTCTGCTTCACTGCTTCTACAGAACCCTGAACGTCTGCTTTTACAATGATGTTTAATTCCTTTAAGTTACCAGCCTGAATCTGAGAGAACAAATCATCCAATGACATCTTGTTCTTTGTCTCTTCCAGCATTCTCTCTCTGCCTTCAGAAATAAAGGTCTCTGCAAAGTTTCTTGCATCCTTATCATTCTGCGTAGCAATTACAATTTCACCAGCATTTGGTACATCATTTAAACCTAAAATCTCAACTGGAGTAGACGGATCGGCTTCTTTTACACGACGCCCCTTGTCATCCATCATGGCACGTACTTTACCATAGCAGGCACCTGCAGCAATGGTATCTCCAACGTGTAATGTACCTTTCTGAACTAAAACAGTAGCAACTGGTCCTTTACCTTTGTCAAGCTGCGCTTCAATAACCAGACCTCTGGCCAAACGATTTGGATTAGCTTTTAATTCACAAACTTCTGCTGTTAAAAGGATCATTTCTAATAATTCTTCGATTCCTTCCTGTGTACGTGCAGATACTGGTACAAAAATGGTGCTTCCGCCCCAATCTTCCGGAACAAGTTCATACTCTGATAATTCTTGTTTTACTCTTTCGATATTCGCACTTGGTTTATCAATCTTGTTGATGGCAACAATAATTTCAATACCTGCTGCCTTTGCGTGACTGATCGCTTCTACTGTCTGAGGCATTACACCATCATCTGCTGCTACCACTAAAATAGCAATATCTGTTGAATTGGCACCACGCATACGCATAGCAGTAAATGCTTCGTGTCCAGGTGTATCTAAGAATGTAACCTTCTGACCATTGTGATTTACAACGTAAGCACCGATGTGCTGGGTAATACCGCCTGCTTCTCTATCAATCACATGTGTATTACGGATTGCATCTAACAGAGATGTTTTACCGTGGTCAACGTGACCCATAACGCAGACTACTGGTGGTCTTGTTACTAAATCTTCTTCTTTTTCTTCTTCTTCTTTTAACAATTCTGCGATCACATCAATCTTTTCTTCTGGCTCACAGATATAATTGTATTCTAACGCAATTTCTTCTGCCATTGCATAATCGATTTCCTGATTTACAGTTACCATTTTACCTTGTAAAAATAACTGCTTCACAATTGCAGAAGGCTGTATTTTCATTTTATCCGCTAATTCCTTAATGGTTAAGGATTCCGGAAGTACCATAGTCTTAATCACTTCTTCTTTTGGCTCCTGTTTCTGTGGTGGTGTTGGACGGTTGTTTTTATTACCCTTGCCATCCTTGTTCTTGCTCATCTTCAAATTCTGCTCATTACGGCTTTCTAATTCTTCCTTACGCTTTTCACTCTTATTGTATTTATCATTATCATAAGAGTTTCTCTCATTCTGCGCACGTCTGTTTGCCTTCTCTGAACGCTCCATCTTTGGTGCTGGTGGAATAACAGCAGCTGCTGATCTGTTATCTTTACTAGCTGGTCGTCTGTTATTATCAAAATTACGCTTTCCATCCTGACCAGCTCTGTCGGAACGGCCACCATTGCGGTAATTATTATTTCCGTTATTTCTATCATTATTACGGTTAAATCCGCGGTCATTGTTTCTATTATCGTTGCGATTTTGTCCATTATTACCGTGTTCACCGTTGCGGTTATCAAAATTGCGCTGGCGATTCTCACCCTGGCCATTTCGATTGTTTCCGCGATTCTGATCATTACGGTTATTGTTACGGTTCTGCTGTTCATTACGATTATTGCCACGATTCTGATTCTCGCCCCTCGGCTGACCGTTTTTCTGATTATTATTACTACTGTAATTATTGCGCTGTCCGTTATTACCGTTTCTGTTATTCTTACTATTCTGCGGATTATATACAGATGTAATGTTGGACTTTTTATCCTCTGCTTTCACAGGCTGATCTGCCTTTTCTTTTACTTCCGCCTGAACAGGTTGCTTTTCAGCTTCTTTTTTTCCTCCGATTGCATCCATAATCATCTTCTGCTGTGCATCATCAATATTGCTGGCTGCCGTTTTTTCAATTCCCTGTGCCTTCAATATTGATAATAACTCTTTATTTTCTTTTCCCAAATCCTTGGCAAAGTCTCGCACTCTTATATTAGCCATTACTTTCCTCCATTTCAATTTTATTCTGTACTGGCATTACGCATTTCTGCTTCAATGTTTTTTATGATAGAATTGGCAAATCCTTCATCTAACACTGCTAACGATGCCCTGATATCCTTTCCAATTGCATGACCTAACGTTTCCTTCGTTCCATAGAAGTAAATCGGTACCTCATAAAAACTGCACATATTGGTAAACATCTTTTTTGTGTTATCTGATGCATCCCCGGCAACAATCACTAATACCGCCTTTCCCTTCTTAACAGAAGTCTCTGTCATGAACTCACCACTGGCTATTCTACCTGCTCTCGTGGCAAGACCTAGCATGGAAAATACTTTATTCTGCTGTTTCAAACGCTTCAAACTCCTTTTGTAACGTGTCATATACCTCAGCCGGAATAGAGATTTTAAGAGAGCGTTCTAAGCCCTTTGTCTTAATTGCTTTCGCTAAACACGCGCCATCTTTACAAAGATACGCACCTCTCCCATTTTTCTTTCCGGTAGTATCTAAAATAATTTCTTCTTCTGAAGTCTTCAACACTCGCATCATTTCACGTTTATTTTTCATTTCACCGCATCCAACACATTGTCTTAACGGAACCTTTTTCGTTACTGCCATATATTCTCCCTGTGTTTTATGCTTATTCTTCTTCACTTACAGCTTCATCCAATACCGTTTCTTCCACTGCATTGCTTGCTGTATTCATATTCTGATATTCTAATTCCCCATTTGCTCTCGCCTGAGATTCGCTCTTAATATCAATCTTAAATCCTGTCAATCTTGCAGCTAATCTTGCATTCTGACCTTCTTTACCGATTGCAAGAGATAACTGATAATCCGGAACAACTACCTGTGCTGTCTTTTCATCAGCATCTGCAATGACAGATACTACCTTAGCCGGACTTAATGCATTCTCAATTAAAACGGCTGCATTTTCGCTCCAGTTAATGATATCAATCTTTTCTCCACGAAGCTCATTTACAATTGCATTGACACGAGCGCCATTGATACCTACACATGCACCAACTGGATCTACATCAGGATTATTGGACCATACTGCAATCTTGGTTCTGGAACCTGCTTCTCTTGCAATACTCTTAATCTCAACGATTCCGTCTTTCACTTCTGTTACTTCAGACTCGAACAATCGCTTCACTAATTCCGGATGCGTTCTGGAAACGGAAATTCTAGGTCCTTTATTGGTATCCTTTACTTCTAAAATATATACCTTCAAACGCTCTGTTGGTAAATATTTTTCTGACTTAACCTGTTCATTGGCATTCATAACAGCATCTACTTTTCCTAAGTTGACACTAATCTTATCGCCAATCTGTCTCTGGATAATTCCAGTTACTACGTCCTTTTCTTTTCCGTAATACTGGTCGTACAACATTTTGCGTTCTTCTTCACGAATCTTCTGCAAAATAACATTCTTTGCATTCTGTGTAGCGATACGTCCAAATTCTTTTGATTTGATTTCAACATTTACCACATCACCAAGTTCATACTTGCTGTCAATCATTTTTGCATCAATCAAGCTAATCTCTACTACGCTGTCTTCCACAGTTTCCACAACGTTTTTTTCTGCATATACCTTGTATTCGCAGGTATCATGATTCATTTCTACTTTCACATTATCCGCTTTTCCAAAATGGTTCTTGCAGGCAATAATAAGAGAGTTCTCAATGGCTTCTAACATCGTTTCTCTGCTGATGTCCTTTTCTCTCTCTAAACATTCCAATGCCTCCAGTAATTCTGTATTCATTTTCTTACCATCCTCCAAATTCTCTAAAATGTAAATGCCAGACGAATGAGTGCAATTTCATTTCTTGCAAATGTCTTTTCTGTTTCATCATCCATAACAATAGTAACTTCTTCTTTGTTATAATCTTTTAAAAATCCTGTAAATTCCTTCTGCTTATCGATGGCACGATAGGTACGAATCTCAACTTCCTTGCCAAGACTTCTCTCGAAGTCACGTTCCTTCTTCAGTGGTCTGCCAAGACCCGGAGAACTTACTTCCAGAATGTAGGATTCTTCAATATAATCCTTCTGATCTAAAATATCTCCTAATGCACGGCTGACAACTTCGCAATCGTCAACATTGATACCGCCTTCTTTGTCAATATAAGCACGCAGATACCAGTTACCACCTTCCTTCACGTATTCCACGTCAACCAGTTCAAAATGATGTTCGTCAAGAATTGGCTGTAAAATTGCTTCTGTTTTCTGTTCGTATCCTTCCTTTTTCGTCATGCCTTCCTCTCTTTCTGCCCGGTATAGTCACACCGGAGGAATCAATCTTCGTACTGCACAGAAAAGAGTGGGTAAAAACCCACTCTTTTTCCAGTCAACTCAATATCAATACATAGTGTAACACGTTTTCTCATAAAATACAAGTATTTTTTACAATTCCTTAGTCTTATCCCACAAGAACATTTTCATCCGGATACTTTATATTATCCTTTGCTGCTTTTAACCGTGTGCCTATGGCAAATGCCATCGTCATCGGACCAATTCTTCCTATAAACATCATCACTATCATTAAAAGCTTTGCTGGTATTGTGAGACTGCCGGTAAGTCCCTGCGACAATCCTACCGTCGCCAACGCTGACACTGTCTCATACAACAACGGCATTGCGCGTTCTAACGGTTGCAGTACAGAAAGCAACATAGTCGCTCCTACCACAATTACCGCACTAATAGTCGTAATGGTAAACGCCTTACGAATAGTATTGCTTGGAATTGTGCGTTCAAACACTTCTGTGCGTTCCCTGCCTCTCACAACAGATAACACCATAAGCACAATTACTGCTATTGTTGTTGTTTTTACACCACCCGCTGTACCTGCCGAGGAACCACCGATAAACATCAGAATCACCGATACCAATTGTGATGATATAGAAAAATTTTCCTGCGGTATCGTCTGAAATCCTGCTGTTCTTGTTGTTACTGATTGAAATATTGACGCTAACAGTTTTTGCGGAATTGTAAAATGAGCCATCGTCGCTTCATTATTGTACTCTGCAAGAAAAATAATAAAAGCCCCCAGTCCAATTAAAATCACCGTTGCAGCCAACACTAATTTTGTATGCAGCGACAAGCCTTTCTGAAATACTTTCCACGGTTTTCTTTTAAACGCATTTACCATTCTGGCTTTCTTCAGATTATCCAACACATCCCACCATACCGTAAAGCCCAATCCCCCAAGAACAATCAGTACCATGGTCACAACATTCATATAATAATCATGAACATATCGTACCAGACTGGTATCACCAAACAAATCCATACCCGCATTACAAAAAGCTGATACTGATGTAAATATAGAATAAAAAATTCCTTTTATTCCATATTCAGGAACTAATTTCACCATATAAAAAAGTGCTCCTATTCCTTCTACACATACAGTACCTTTTATCATTCGTCGCACCAGCCTGACCATGCCCGTCAGCCCCGTCTCATTCAGCGAATCCTGGATTACCATTCTCTCTCGCAATGTCACACGCTTTCCAAATGCCATAAGCATCATAGTAAAACATGTCATAAAACCCAAACCGCCAATTTGAATCAATGTCAGTATTACAACCTTACCTATCATTGACCAATGCCCATAGGTGGAAACCGTCACCAACCCTGTCACACAGGTTGAAGTGGTTGCTGTAAACAACGCATCTACCCATGAGGTCATACTTCCATCCATACTGCAAAATGGCATCATTAATATAAGCGTACCTACTGCTATCACACACAAAAATCCAAGCATAATAATTTGCGATGCAGTCAGTTTTTCTTCCAGCAAACGAAATGATTTTTTCATACATTACCTCTATTCATACCATTGTAATCATGTACATATTTTGATATGGTAAAACTCTAACACTTTCATGTGCAAATTGCAATAGCATATCGTATGTAAGATTTCGACACTAAGACATTGTGTTAGTGTATGGTACACAAAAAAACAGAGAACCAAAGGCGTAACCCTCGGCACTCTGTTATGACATACCATTCCTTTATGCAATTGCCGGACGAAAATCCATCTCCACAAAAAATAAATTAATTACCGTTACCACAAAAGAATGGCAAATACTAACAATATAACGACAATCTTCTTCTACTGTGTGTGTATCTTCCAAATACTCTTTATGCACATTTAATACATACTCCGTCAATTCTTCTAATGAACGAACGCGCATTCCAGCAGCTACATTTAACTGAACCTCACCACTGGCTAAATATTCATTCATAGTCAGTTTTAACTGTTTTTCATATGCACAATGGTCTTTCAAGCTTCCATCATAGATTTTGTTATGTGGAAATGTAAAATAATCTGCAAGATAATGAATTAACTGACCCAAATCACGATAAAACGCTCTTGCATTAAAATCGAGTAAATCATACTTTTCAAACAAAGTGTGTAAGTCTTCACAGAATTTATCAAAGGTACCTTCTATCTCATGCTTCGTTGTAAGAAAAGAAGGCTTGCAATCCGGCAAGATATTCCCTAAATAAAACGCTTTCTTATGTTCTACTAATCCAATCTCCATGTTTCCCAAATCCGATACAATGTATCTTGCTACTGAAATATGTGATTTTTTTCTCATGTTTACCCCTTTTTGTGCCTGAACATAGGCACATCCATTTTAAATGATACAGGGCACGTTCTTTCACTATCCCCTGTATATATTATTTACATTGCCCATTTTAGCAGACTCCATTCTCATTTACAAGTAATTTTTTCGTAATTGAGAAAAACTGGCAATTTGCATGTGCAAAGTTTTATTATATAGTGCAAAAGTACCAATTCACTTTATGAATAATTTTATTTATCTACTTATCATGTACAACAAATTATGAAATTCGTGCGCATCACTTTTTATATACTAGGAAAGTTCAAGTATTACATTCCATAATATATAAAAAAACAAGGACTTGCTATCTATGAAGTCCTTGTTTTTTACTGTTTTCCGTTATTAGTCAACGGCAATGATTTCCTTCTTGTTGTAAGAACCACAAGCCTTACAAACTCTGTGTGGCATCATTAATTCACCACATTTGCTACATTTAACTAAAGTTGGAGCAGACATTTTCCAGTTTGCTCTTCTCTTGTCACGTCTAGCCTTGGAAGATTTATTCTTAGGACAAATTGACATATCATCACACCTCCTTATTTTCATCATCTGAAGCAGCAGAGCTGTTTCTAATCTGTTCAAAAATATCACGGAACGCATCCATTCTCGGATCAATTACTGTCTGATCACAGCCACAGTCAATTAAGTTCCGATTCTTACCACAGACCTTACAGAGTCCTTTACAGTTCTCTTTACATAAAATCTTAAGTGGCCAGATTAACAGAATTTCACTCATAAGGAATGCATCCACATCAAGTTCATATCCTGCTATAAAATCGTTCTCGTCTAATTGTTCGCACCGTTCCTCCTCCGTTAATTTAAAATCAACCTCTCTGGAAAAATCAAGTGCTAATTCAGTTGCCACATCGTTTAAGCAACGGTCACAAGGTATTGCTACTGTAAACCTTGCCACAGCGCGAATCTCTAAAATCTTCTTTCCTTTATTAGTAAAGGTAAGCTGTACCGGTTCTTTTGCAAGTATCTTATATTCCACATTCTGAAATGTAATTACTTCCTGTTCAAATACAATCTCTCTTGTTTCTACCCTGCCATCTTGAAGTAGCATGTCTGACAAATGAATAACCATATTCTCTCCTAACACTTTGAAAGATAAGAATGTAAAGCATCCGCAAAACATTCTACGGTTTTTTCACACCTAAACAATTATAACCACATGATAAACATTTGTCAACAATTTTTTGCAGTTTATTTTAAGTTCTATACAAGCTGTGCCTGTACGGCTGTCAGCGCAATTACACCAACGATATCCTCTGCGCTGCATCCACGCGACAAATCATTTACCGGTCTTGAAATGCCCTGAAGCATTGGTCCGTAAGCTTCTGCCTTTGCCAGTCTCTGTACCAGTTTATAACCGATATTACCACAATCAAGGTTCGGAAAAATCAATACATTTGCCATACCACCAACTTCACTGCCAGGCGCCTTGGATTTTGCGATAGAAGGAACAAGTGCCGCATCTGTCTGCAATTCACCATCAAGAGTAAGCTGTGGATATTTTTCATGGGCAATTCTGGTTGCTTCCACAACTTTATCTACCAACGGATGCTTGGCACTGCCTTTTGTAGAATGAGATAACATCGCAATAATCGGCTTTGCTCCTACCAGATTACGAAAACTCTTGGCACTGCTATCTGCAATGGCTGCTAATTCTTCCGCTGTAGGATCCTGATTCAAGCCACAGTCTGCAAAGAGAAACGTTCCATGCTCTCCCATATCACAATTCGGTACATCCAGAATAAAAAATCCAGACACAAGCTCTGTTCCCGGTGCCGTCTTTAATATCTGCAAAGACGGTCTTAACACATCAGCTGTTGCATGGCAGGCACCTGCTACCATTCCGTCTGCATCTTTTGCTTTTACCATAATAACTCCAAACGTAAGCCAGTCTTCTGATAAGATCTGTCGCGCTTTTTCCATTGTCATGCCTTTGGATTTTCTGGTTTCATATAACAACTCAACATATTCTTCAAACTTTTCGCAATTATCCGGATCGACCACCTTAACACCTGTCAAATCTACATCCAGCCAGTTCGCACCATCCATAATTTTTTCTTCTTTACCAACCATGATAATGTTTGCAGTTCCTTCTTTCATAACCTGGGCAGCTGCAATCAACGTTCTTTTATCCTTTGTCTCAGGTAAAACGATAGTTTTCTTATCCTGTTTCGCCCTGTCTTTAATCAAATCAATAAATGCCATTTTCTAAATAACCTCCCTACCTTACATCTTACGTTTCCATACATTATCAAACTACAAATTCCCTTATATACCAATGTATTTTCTTGTACTAAACCCTATGTAATTGCCTTTTGTGTGGTAATTATACCCTATATGTTTATTGTATACAATACATGTTTGAAAGAAAAAACATATAAATATTTTTTTAACAAGCTTGTTAATTTTTAAACAAAAAAGAATCTGGAAAATAGCTTGTTTACAAGCCTTATCCAAATTCTTTTCCTTTTTATAATTCGTATTGTCCAATTCAAAAATATGTCAGCCGCACAAAGCATACATTACGAAATCGTATCAATTTCTCCCGTAAAGGCAACCTCAGCCGGTCCAGTCATATATACTTTATTTTCTTCACGGTTCCAAGTAATCTTCAAGTCTCCACCCAATAGCTTAACAGTTACCGAATCTTCTGTATAACCGTTCAAAATAGAGGCAACTGCCACGGCACAAGCACCTGTTCCACACGCCAATGTCTCACCGGAGCCTCTCTCCCAGACGCGCATGACAACCGTGTTACGGTCAAGCACCTGCACAAACTCTGTGTTAATACGACTTGGAAATCTTTCATGTTTTTCAAATTTAGGACCTATCTGTTCCATTTGCAATTGTGTCATGTCTTCTAAATATACAACAGCATGCGGATTTCCCATGGATACACCTGTCATTTTATATTCCACGCCACCAACAAGAATGCTTTCTGATATCACCGTCTCTTTATCGGATATAATCGGTATTTTTCTTGCCGATAATTCTGGTGTTCCCATGTCTACCGTTACTAGTTTCACTTTGCCATTCTCTACTTCCAAATGAAGATATTTAATACCTGCTAATGTTTCTATGCTAACATCTACCTTGTCTGTTAATCCAAAATCATATACATATTTTCCCACACAGCGAATTCCATTTCCACACATTTCTGCACGAGAACCATCCGCATTATACATATCCATACGAAAATCCGCAATGTCAGATGGACAGATTAATATCAATCCATCCGAGCCAATTCCGAAATGACGGTCACTGACTTTGATTGATAATTCCGCTGGATTTTCTACTTTTTCTTCTAAGCAGTTTACATATACATAATCATTCCCTAACCCCTGCATTTTTGTAAAACGCATAACTTCCTCCTTACTGCCATCAAAAACGACTCAAGCAAACTTAAATTCCTATAAAGCAGTTTCTATTGGTAACTATTCAGTACCCTCATAGTTACTTCTATTGTTACTATACACCACACTTTTTCACAATATAAACCAACCAATTGCTACTAATATTGCAAATACTGTTATCTTAAAAAAACAGACAATCTGCCACTGCAAATTGTCTGTCTTTGCATTAAAAGTCCATAATACTAAGCACCATCTGCGCTGTCTCAACCATATTTGTACCACTGTCCATACTGCATTTCTGAATGTATCGATGCGCGTCTTCCTCTGTCATATTATTTCTCTCTATCAACAGTGCTTTTGCCTTATCAATAATTGCCCTGTCCTCCGTACTTCGCATCTTCTGTTTCTGCTTTTGCTTACGCTTCCGACGCTCCATATTTTGCACCATCATTTCTAAGGTACTGATAAGTTCATATGTTTTTATTGGCATAGAAAGGCAGACAATCCCTTGACTATCACAGTTGTTCAGCATGTGCGGAGATGCTACTAACAGCATTTCATAATGCGCCGGCAACAACTCATGAAGATTCGCATACATCATATCTCCAAATTTATATCCACATACAACAATACCATCATCGGTGGACTGTGCATACTGTATGGCTTTGGCTCCTGTATTGCAATGACCGATCACATTATAACCGTGTCTGGTCAAAAGTATTCTGATACTTTTTGCATCCTCTATTTTAGGAAATACCACAATAATATTTGCCACACAGACACCTCCTTAATTCGCTAATATACAGGCATTTGCGAAAGTATGAACCAGCTGTAAATTATCAGAATTCTTTGTGGTAATTCACAATCTTATTGGCGTTTCGCAATTGCCTATCGCTATTAAATAAAATCAAGCAGGTATCTACTACATCTTATATAAAAAGTTATCAATTTCCCACTGGGTAACCTGACAGGAATATGCATGCCATTCGCTCTTCTTTGCAGCAATATATTTTTCAGCGTATTCCTTTCCCAATGCCTCTACTATGTAGGAATCATTTTCTAATTCTTTGATTGCCTCAGACAAATTGGTAGGAAGCTGCTCTATACCCAGTTCCTTTTTTTCTGCCTCAGACATTTCACGCACATTTCTATCTAAGCTTGCCGGTGGCTCAATGTGGTTACGGATACCATCCAGACCAGCCGCCAAACACACTGCGGTAGCAATATAAGGATTGCAGGACGCATCCGGGCTTCTAAGTTCAATTCGATTCTGATGATCATAACTTGCCGGTACACGTATTAACAGACTTCGATTGGTAGAAGACCATGCAATATCAATAGGTGCTTCTCCTCCGTATAATAATCGTTTGTAAGAATTAACATTAGGATTTAAAACTGCTGTCATTGCTTTAATATGTTTTAACAAACCACCAATAAACCACTCTGCTTCCTTACTTAATTCATAATTACCATCCGGCTTATAGAATATATTTTTTCCATCCTTGCTCAAGGACATGTTCATATGCATACCAGAACCATTGGCATTCGTAAGCGGTTTAGGCATAAATGTTGCATGTAGACCATGTCGTCTTGCAATAGTACGCACAGTCAGTTCAAATGTCATGATATTATCTGCTGTCTTCAACGCTTCATCATATTTAAAATCAATTTCGTGTTGTGCAGGAGAAACCTCATGATGCGAAGATTCTACCTCAAATCCCATGTCCTCTAAGGTAAGAATCATATCACGTCTTGCATTTTCACCATAATCAATCGGCCCGATATCAAAATACCCTGCTTTCTCATGGGTGATTGTAGTTGGCGCACTCTCATCATCCGTGTGAAACATATAAAATTCACATTCCGGTCCCACATAAAACTCATACCCCATTTCAGCAGCTTCCTGCACTGCTCGTTTCAATATATATCTTGGATCCGCTTCATATGGTGTTCTATCTGCTTTATACACATCACAGATAAGACGGGCAACTTTACCCTGCTGTGGTCTCCACGGGAATATCGTAAAGGTATCCAAATCCGGGTACAATATCATATCTGATTCTTCAATTCTTGCAAATCCCTCAATTGAAGAACCATCAAACATGCATTTGTTATCTAATGCTCGTTCTAATTGACTAGACGTAATTGCCACATTCTTAAAATTACCAAAAATATCGGTAAACTGTAGTCGTATAAATTCTACATCTTCTTCTTCCACCATATCCATAATGTCTTGTTTTGAATACTTACTCATAATATCCTCCTTTTCCATGCCTGTCTGTATCCGGTAATAGGTTTTACATATTGCATATCATACAATACGTAGTCTATTTTTGACAAGATTTATTTTAAGAACAAAGCGTGCAAGCACGCTCTCGCGAATCCAGCTAGTTATTATGCTTGCACGCTTTGCCGCGCCGAATTTGGCACGCAGTGCACCTTCCTTTCAAATTCGTGCGCATCAGTTTTTTTATACTAGGAAATTTCACACATTACATCATACAACAAACTGTTGCAATTTCCTAGTATACAAGAAAGAAAAAATTTCCACCCGCCAAATAGCGAGTGGAAATTGTTATTCTTGTAAATACTAAGTTTCATTTCAACCATATTGGTACTCTTCAATCGTTATTACTGTAGATTAACACGCTTAGATACAATAATATGGCTGGCGATATAGAATATAATGCTTAACACACCTGAGATAATCATAGCACTAAGGAATGTATGGATATACATATCAACCATCGAACGTATTAATTCTATCTCACCATAGCGTGCTACCATCTCCTCATACATAACATCTGAGGTTATACTAAACATATCTCCCACCATAGTTACTGAGGTAACAATAGACGCAATTATCTGATAGCACACCTGAATCACAACATAGGCAATAATAGAAGCCGCTGCTTTATATGTATTTGCCAGCTGTCCAATGCAGACAGAAATAAAAACGGTAGTAATGCTAAAAATTTCAGAAATGATATAAAAGCCAATACCGAATCCAATTATTCCCGGAAAAGATAATCCAATGTCATTCAAAAAGCCCCAGTCTAATTCCGAACACACACTGATAAATTCTCCCAGAAAATTCTGATACAGTAGCAATATACAGACAGATATCACTGTCATAGCCACATTAACGGTCTGCCAGATTGCCATACAGATTCCTTTCGATACTAAATGCATATATGGTTTTACTGGTAATGTAAAGGATAAATATCCTTCATCCGTGAACAAATTTTTGTAAAATCGTACTGCAAGATAAATCTGTGTTGCAACTGCAATTGCAAAAATGAAAAATATATAGAACATAAACATGGTAATTCCAATTTCAACATGTTCATCAAACACTTTTAAATTCAATAACAGAAATCCAATCACAGAGATTATCAGCAAAATTCCCTGCATTGGCAATAACATTCTTCCTGTCGCTGCCAATTCATGTTTTATCAACTTACCTAACATCTGAATACCTCCCTGAATAATGCATCAATGGATTTTCCTTCTCTATCACGTATTTCATCTACCGGAGCGTACATACGGATATTGCCATACTGTAGGAAAATAATATCATCTAATATATTTTCAATATCTGTAATCAGATGTGTCGACAATAAAATAGACGAATTCGGATTATAATTTGAAATAATGGTATTCAGAATATAATCTCTCGCTGCAGGGTCAACACCACCAATCGGCTCGTCTAATACATACAAATCAGCATTACGGCTCATTACAAGAATCAACTGCACTTTTTCCTTTGTACCCTTTGACATAGTTGCTAATTTATCATTTGGATTGATTCTAAGACTTGCCAGCATATCATATGCCTTAACCTTATCAAAATCCTGATAAAAATCAGCGAAATACTCTACTAACTGCTTCACTTTCATCCAGTTATTCAAATACGTTCTCTCTGGCAAATAAGACACTACTTTCTTTGTTTCTACGCCTGGCTGATTCCCATTCACTGTTACAGTTCCGAAAGTTGGTACAAGCAAACCATTAATAATTTTTATTAATGTACTTTTTCCACTTCCATTTGGTCCTAAAAGGCCTGTGATTTTTCCTTTTGGAATCTTTAAATTAATTTGATTCAGTACTGTTTTGTTGCCAAAGCTTTTTGTAAGGTTTGAACATTCCAGTAAAATCTCACTCATGACTTGTCATCCTCCAATGCTTTTTGAATCATATTCATCATTTCTTCTTTTTGAAATCCTAACTGCATCATTTTTTGAAAAAATTCTTGAATCTGCGCTGATGCCATTTCCTCTTTTAGTTGTTGAATCATCACTCTATCCTCCGTAATAAATCGTCCACTTGTGCGCTGTGCAAAAACCAGTCCTTTCCGCTCTAATTCCTGCATTGCTTTCTGCATGGTATTTGGATTAACTGATGCTTCTGCTGCCAGTTCCCTTACCGATGGAAGCTTATCACCTGCTTCATATTTGCCCGAAACAATGTCTAATTGTATTTTTTCTACCAACTGCGCATAAATGGGCCTGTCTGCATCCAATGCCCATGGCATCCAATCACCTCTTTCTTTATACATTTGTATTAATAGTATAATACAATAGTACACTCCTTTTTTAATTTTGTCAAGCTATAAAAAACGCAGCTGTAAAAATACAAGCTGCGTTTCTATTATTGATACTTATATATATATTATTTCAACATTTCCAAAAATAACATCTCCATAAATATGAAGTGCAGATACCCCTGCGGACTGGCACTGTCCCTTTTCTGAAGCATGTCCAAGTATAGCATCCATATCATTAACTACTAACCAAATCTTAGGAATGTAGATTTTCACGTTACCAAATACACAATCCACCTTTAATTCGCCCTGTCCATCACACAGACTTGCATCATCAAAATAGATTGCCATATTACCAAACATACAGTCAGCGGTACCAAATTGAAATGAATTAGATGTTACATACTTAGTAGCACTTGAAAATATGGTATTAAATTCCACTACACTTTCTGAATGGCTACTTTTAGCACCTTTGGCATCGAAGTTCATTTCTACCTTTCCATCAAAGCTGATTTTTTTTTTCCGAAGCATAGGTCCAAAAATCAACTCCAATCCAATACTCACTAAAATAGCAACCACAAGAATGGTAACTATCTGTAATTTTTCAATACCCAATGCCGGACGATATAAGATACACAAAAATGATGCCGGCATAATCACACCTGGTATGGATAATTTTGTAATACCTTTTATCAGGAATGCCCCTAAAAATACGGTTAATATAACCCGTATCAATGAAATATCAGCTACGCCCAGTTTGTCCACCACAATCAGAACTGCAACGAGAAGGAGTATCAGTCCCCAGAATACATTTCCTTTTTTCATATCATTTTCCTCTTTTCTTCTAATTTGTCCTTCAATACTTTGTAATATGACCGCGATACAAATATTTTCTTATGAGATCCTTTGAATTCTACTGCGCTGGCACCTGTTAGATTTCTTGTAATCGAAAAAATTTCATTCATATTCACAATTCCCGATTTTGATATGCGCAGGAAATTCCCTGGCAGTATCTCCTCCAACTCATAAAGCTTATATTTCACAAGAAAAACATCTTCCCTTGTATGAGCCATAATCCCTTTTGCTTCTGTCTCAAAAAACAAAATCTCACTCGGCGAAAGATAATATTCTGTATTTTCTTTATAAAGAACAAACTGGTTTCTTTTAGTCAGACTCTCATAGATGGCAGCCTGCAGGTTCTGCACATCCGCTGATAATTCCCGACATTTTAAGATAATTTCATCTTCTTCAAGATTCTCATCTATCTCCATTCGAAACCGCATCACTCTCACTTCCTGATATATAAGTAGTATATCAGATTATGAAAAAAGGTAAATAGGATTTGTCTAACAGGTCATAATTTTTAGGTAAGTGGTTGGGAATTCATTTCGTTTCTGCCTTTTCTAACGCTTCCTCTAATGAACGTAATAACATCATAGAGGTATATCGGCTATCCTCTGAGTAAGTTAATGTAGAAACATCCTGACTAGAAATCAACTGCGTTTCTAATTCCTCCAATGCCGGCTCAACTAATGGATACATTGCACTAACGGAATCATTTAACTGGTTTAGCGCTACGGATTTAATGCAATTATTGTCTACAATTACTTCCAGTTCCAGTGTATTTTCGCCTATTCCCACTACCGAATGATATACCCCTGGCTGATAGGTAAAGGTTCCGGTGCTCATAGTTTCATTTGCATCTCCCTCCGATGTTACAGGGCTAACTGGTGTACTGTTATCTTTCACTGAATCTGTGTTTACCGGTTTTCTTGTCATCCATAGAATACAGATTGCGGCAATTATTCCAATCACCACAAATACAATGGTGTACATAAGTTCCTTTTTATGTAATACAACAATTTTAGTTTTTCCGCTCATACCTGCCTCCGTATTTTCTTTGCTATTTTATTGTATGAACAGATTTTTAAAATAGAACAAAGAAACAGCCAAAAATATCTCCGCGAATAATCAATCCATTCTATAATAAACCGTTGTAATTTTCTAGTACACCAGAACAAAGCGTGCAAGCACGCTCTCGCGAATTCAGCTAGTTATTATGCTTGCACGCTTTGCCGCGCCGAATTTGGCACAAAGTGTATCTTCCTTTCAAATTCGTGCGCATCAAATTTTTATATACTAGGAAATTTCAGTCACTATATGACACAATGAAATGTTGTAATTTCCTAGTATATA
>JBGVMW010000131.1:0-2054 GCA_045125095.1 Lachnospiraceae bacterium | reverse complement strand
ATTATCACCGATCATTCCTCTAATTCGTCTTTTCATCTCATTTGCAGCTTTATTAGTAAAAGTTACACATAATATATTTGATGTTGAAACACCAAGCTCTTCAACCAAATAAGCATATCTATGAGTAAGTGCTTTTGTTTTTCCAGAACCTGCACCTGCAATTACACGTACATATCCTTCGGTTGTTGTTACAGCCTCAATCTGTTCTTCATTTAATCCCGCTAAAATATCCATGTTTGCTCCTTGATTTCCCAAAACATTATTATATATATTATAAACTACATTCGCATATTTTTCCATTATCAGACAAATTCAATACTTTTATTTTCACATATTAGATGTACACAATACAGGACTTTAACTTCAATTAAAGTAAAATTTTTAGAATTTTTTATAATAATTTATTATTCCATTGCATTTTCTTGTTAGTGATTTCATGAGTTGTCGCTGGAGTGATTTCATCACTGGTCAGCAAATTGCTTCCTTTTTTGTCATTGATTCATTTCGATGCTCCGGGGATTTTCCTCCCCGGATTATGACTAAATATAATTGGATAGTTCTTTTAGAGTTTCTGCAATAGCCTTGGCCTCACAAGTTGATATTCCAGCATGTTCCAAACTCTCCTGATTCCAGAAACGGTCAGAAGGATGTGCCAGTTCAACACCTATCTGATGGTTTGGAATACATAAAAACCATCCATTGATATGTCTGCCAAAGACCAAATGGTAGCTGCTTCCGTTTAGACTAAGATTTGCCTCATAAGGCTGGCTATGAAGTTGGATTGGTTGAAGTTCTTTCATACTATTCACCACCTTCCAGCATTTCATGTTCCACAACATAACGGATCATATGATCGTCAATCAGACGTTTGTTCTGCTGGAATGCGTACATCAGTGCCTTCTCACAGATTCGATTGATCAGTCTTGGAATCCCTGTGGATGTATGATAAATCTCATCAAGCGCTTTTTCTGTGAACAGTTCCTGCTGACATCCGGAATAATGCAGATGACTGCTGATATATTTTTCGCTTTCTGAACGATCCAGATGTGGAAGTACACAGTACATGTCAATACGCTGGCGGATTGCAGCATAGCGCTGCAGTTTCAGTTTTGTTGTCCAGAGTTCTGTCTGACCTACCAATACGACAGCCATAGGACTCATGGAATCAAAACGATAATTCAGAAGAAATCGGAACTCTTCCAAAGTTTCTTTTTCCAGCAGATGTGCTTCATCAAGAATACATACCACCTTTTTGTTCTGCACACCCCGGATGATTTCGATCTGTTGCTGCAGCTGGCGTTTGGAATCGCCTCGATAGAAACGGGATTCCAGACCAAGCTGGTCCAAAAGTCCTTTATAGAACCATCTTGGAGTTAGTTTTGAATCAGAAAGATAAAGTACAATGTATTCTGATTTCGGCAGTTCCTCGTAAAAACGTCGGATCAATGTAGACTTTCCACAGCCAGGATCCGCAGTAACTACCGCAAACTTCTGGCGGTCTGCCACATAAGAAAGTCGTCCAAGGGTCTCTCGGAAGGCATTCGATTCATACAGTCTGTCTGCTGGTACATCTCTTACAAAAGGGGTGTATTCCATACCAAAGAAAGACTCATACATTACTATCAGCCTCCTTCCTGTATGAAGCAAAGGAAATGGCATTGGCTACCTGTTCACGGTTCTTTTCATGTTGGAATTCAAGAGCATCCAGAAACCGTGAAGTAGTTGGTTTCTGTTCCTGCATGGAAACCGGAAGAGTTGGATTTTTATCACAGTAAGATCCGATCTTCAAAGGTTTTGCTGTGAATGGCTCATATCCGGGATATGTGATATTCAATACTTCCGGTATGGCAGGATCATAAGAAATCTCTACTTTATAACCAATCAATTCCGGTTTTGTTTCATAACGCTGTCCACGGAAACTGATGCAGGCCCCTTTATCGACTTTACGTTCTTCATGATGCAGGAATGCTTCTGAAACAACAGTGGTATCGATAAAGTTCAGTGGACGGGTATCCCTGTTCCATTCCTGAAGCGGAGTGATACCGTTTTCAGGC
>JBGVMW010000130.1:0-2408 GCA_045125095.1 Lachnospiraceae bacterium | reverse complement strand
TGATAATTCAGATTACATAATAGAAAGAACAGATTGGAGGTTTTTATGATTAACCTTTTTAAGAACACCAGCTCCAACTGGGTACGATATGACAAATATAAATGGAAAGAAGACAAGGCAGGTACTCTCTATATCACACCTTCACCAGATGCCCAACCATCCCTTTATGATCCACTAAAGGATTCGGAACAGTTGGTACTAAAGGCGGTAAATTTGGGGCTTATGTGTATGGATAAAAAGAATACAAAAGAACAGCTGCAGGATGCCATTATGGATTTTGTTACCTGTTACGGTCTGCTCGGATTTATGACGGCACTTCCTACCACACCGGAATTTATCACATATGAAGCTGTCTATCTTCCAAAGAACCATTTCATCAAAGAGGAAAGCATGACCACGGAAAACTATCTCTCCTGCTTCTTTCCTTTTGATAAGATAGATTTCCGAAAAAGAGGAATGGAATCCTCATGGAGTACTGACAACATAGAAATGATTGCTCTGATTATGACCATGAAAAACAAGCCACAGGCAGTCCTTATGAGCTTCCAGAAGGAATATGCAGAAAGGTATGACTGGCTTGTAATCTTATTCAAGGATTGGGCATTTACCTTTATGTCAAGCTTTCTGTACTATCAGGACTTCGATATACTGGATGATATGCAGAAGCAGCTCTACCGTCAGGGCATGGCGGCATTTGGTGGAATTGCACCAACCTACCACATAGAACTGCTTGACCGCCCGACGATCGTGTGGGACTTCCACTCCCTGCTGCTGGGTGTGCAGATGATGTTTTCCTTTATGATTACAGATGAAAAGTCCACACTGAAGGTATGTAAGCATTGCGGCAATGCATTTGTAGCAGGAAGACCAAACAGTGTATTCTGTAGTGCAAAATGTAAGAACCAGTATAATGTGTATAAGAGTCGGGCGAAGGATAAGGACACCAATAACTAATTTACCTGCTATAAGAAAGAAGGCTTTATATGAATACAGATATTACAAAACAGATGGAAATGGTACTGTATAGGACCGAAGATGATAATGTGACCGTCAGTGCCTTAATAAAAGACGAAACAATATGGCTGACACAAAAAGCCATGGCTGAATTATTCGGTATTGACAAATCCGGCATCAGCCGCCACTTATCAAAAATTTTTGAAACTGGTGAATTGGATGAATCTTTGGTTGTTGCAAAAATTGCAACACCCAATCCGCATGGCAAAACTGCGGATAATACACAATATTCTCCTACCAATTATTACAATCTAGATGCCATTATTTCTGTAGGATACAGGGTAAATTCCATTCAGGCTACACAGTTTCGTATCTGGGCAACAAATATTTTAAAAGAATATATGATTAAAGGTTTTGCAATGGATGACGAACGTCTGAAGCAGGGAAAGACAGCATTTGGCAAAGATTACTTCCGTGAATTGCTGGAAAGAGTTCGCTCCATCCGTGCCAGCGAACGCAGAATCTGGCAACAGATAACGGATATTTTTGCAGAGTGCAGCATTGATTATGATAAAAATTCTGATATTACCTATCGTTTTTATGCTACCATACAGAATAAATTTCATTATGCCATTACCGGTAAGACTGCGGCTGAAATCATTTATAATCAGGCTGACCACACAAAGGAAAATATGGGGCTGACTACATGGAAAAACGCTCCCGATGGTCGTATTCTCAAATCAGATACACCGATTGCCAAAAACTATTTGGACGAAAAACAGATTCGTCAATTGGAGCGTGCGGTTACAGGTTATTTTGATTATATAGAGGATTTAATTGAACGTGAGAATGTTTTCACAATGGAAGAATTTTCAAAAAGTGTCAATGAGTTCCTTGAGTTCCGCCGATATGACATTTTGAAAGATAATGGACGTATTTCCCACAAGCAGGCAGTTGAAAAAGCATATCAGGAATATGATATTTTCAACAAGACACAACCGATTGAATCTGATTTTGATAAGGTAATAAAAGATTTGTCAAAAGCTCAGAAATAGCTTGTTATGCAACAGTACTGATTTTAGAAAGGATAATCAGATGAAAATCTCCACTATAGAAACAAAAAGCTATGTAACAAAGTCAAATCTTCCTGCTAGTGACTATGTTATAAATCCCTACGTCGGATGCCCTCATGGATGTAAATATTGTTATGCATGTTTTATGAAACGTTTTACTGGACATGATGAGCCGTGGGGAACATTTATTGATATAAAGAAATGCGACAAGCCTCTTAACCCGAAGCAATTAACCGGTAAGAGTGTCTTTCTTTCTTCTGTAACAGATTGTTATAATCCTTATGAAAAAGAATATGGAATAACAAGAAAAATCTTAGAACAACTTACAGCCATAGACTGTGAATTAAGTATTTCAACCAAGTCAAACTTAATACTGCGGGA
>JBGVMW010000129.1:0-8522 GCA_045125095.1 Lachnospiraceae bacterium | reverse complement strand
GTAGCGGACACTAAGGCTGTAAAATACACAGCCTAAGTGCCGACGTTTTCAGAGGGTCACATATAGACTATGTAGCAAACAGCTATCTGTCACAAACAATTCTGACAATTCACTACCTTGTTGCGTTTCGCAATTATCTATGTGATTGTTAATTATAAGAATATTACTACCTGTCTGTGAATTGCCAGAATAGTTTCAAATTGTTTAATGAAAAGTAGCCAATATAACGTACCTAAATGGAACCAGTATGGTAGGCAGTTAGTTCACCGGAACGTTGGCTCCGCCTGCGTGGAATATGTCATGCCGCCCAGCCTCAGCCACCTCACTGGCGGACTGTTATCAATGTGTTTCTAAATAGTTATCATAAAATTATCAATCAACCGTGTTTTCCCAATATAAACTGCAACAGCCGTAAGAACCGTACCCTCCAGCGTATCAACAGCCTGCATAGTAAGCGCATCTACTACTTCCACATAATCAATGCGAGCCATAGGTTCCGAAGCAATCTTATCCGCAATCGCCTTAGCAAGTACCTTCCCGTCGCGTTCACCGTCAGTCACCATCTTCTGTCCCATAAAAATAGCCTGACTTAAGATTAACGCTGCCTTTCTTTCCTCAGCAGATAAATAGGTATTACGGGAACTCTTAGCTAAACCGTCTTCTTCACGAACGATTGGGCAAGGAATAATTTCCACATCCATATTTAAGTCAGTTACCATACGTTGAATGACAGCAACCTGTTGCGCATCCTTCTGGCCAAAATATGCACGGTCAGGAGTCACAATGTGGAACAGTTTGCTGACAACAGTACAAACGCCACGGAAATGAACGGGACGGCTCTTTCCACATAAAGCATCCGTCACACCGGTCATATCTACGAAGGAACAGAAACCATCCTTATACATTTCAGAAGGTTCCGGATGGAAAATCAAATCCACACCAACTTCTTCACACATAGCAGCATCTCGCTCCAAATCGCGAGGATACGCTTCTAAATCCTCTGTCGGTCCAAACTGCATAGGATTGACAAAAATACTGGCAACCACTTTATCATTTTCCATTCTCGCCTGCTTCATCAGACTCATGTGTCCCTCATGCAAAAATCCCATAGTAGGTACAAAACCAATAGAAAGCCCTTCTTTTTTCCATGCCTTAATCTGTGTTCTTACTTCATCAATCGTAGTTAAAATGTTCATAATATTTCTATTACATGCAATTCGCATGATTCCTTTCTATCATAATTTTATATAGGTAGTTGCAAAATACCAATAAGGTAGTGAATTGTCATCACTTTCGCAAATATCTAATAATTTAATACAATTTTTCTAATACTTCTTCCGCAATCCCGTACTTATGCTCTGGGAATGCTCCACTCTGTGTTTCTTCTATATAATTACGAAAAGCTTCTTTCATCACAGAACCAATATCGGCATATCGTTTCACAAATTTCGGTGTAAAATCAGAGAACATACCAAGCATATCCTGATATACCAGAATCTGTCCGTTGCAGTCAGGACCGGCACCGATGCCAATGGTAGGAACAGTAATCGCTTCGGTCACAAGCTTGGCAACCTCAGCAGGAATGCATTCCACCACAATAGCAAAAACGCCGGCAGCCTCTAAAGCTTTTGCATCTTCAATTAACTGTTTTGCCGCGTCTTCCGTCTTAGCCTGCACCTTAAAACCACCAAAGGCATTGATAGACTGTGGAGTTAAACCTAAATGTCCCATAACAGGAATACCGGCATCGGTAATGGCTTTGATCTGTGGGCAGACAGCAGCGCCACCTTCTAATTTGACTGCATTTGCACGACCTTCCTTCATAAGACGTCCTGCATTGACAAGAGCGTCATACGTAGAAGTCTGATATGACATAAATGGCATGTCAGCTACTAACAGTGCATTTTTACAGCCACGGGCAACTGCACTTGTATGGTGAATCATATCCTCCATGGTCACGGAGATGGTGTCTTCGTATCCAAGAATTACATTTCCAAGAGAGTCACCTACCAGAATTCCGTCAATACCAGCTTCGTCCATGAGACTCGCAGTAGAATAATCGTAAGCAGTTAACATGGAAAGCTTCTTTCCGTCTTTTTTTGCCTGCATAAAAGTAGATACTGTTTGTTTCAATTTTGTTTCCTCCTCGTATTGCAAATAATTCGTAGGTAACGGCGAAATGCCAACAATTCGCAAATACCTACCACCAATAACAGAAATGCACATGCGATCAGTTGCTATCAAATAAATCCTGAACTGCCTCATAATTTTTATCAGGATTTTTTTCCTGTGCAGTCGGAAGAAGCTGTTTTGCTAATGCGCGGTACAGAATCTTCTGGGATTCATTCAAGGATGCTACATGTGCTTTTAATGTTTCCACGTCGCCTCGTTCCAAAGGTCCCGTCAATGCGGAAGGGATTCCCTGCTGTTTCATACCAGTTGCATTATTTAAGAAAATTGGCATTAGAGCATCTACAGCCTGTTCTTTTGAAAAGCCACATTCTTTTAATAAGTCGATGGCAAACGAAAATACCGATATGACGTAATTGCTGGCAAGTGCCGCTGCTGCATGGTATTTCGTTTTATGTTCTTTTGAAAGTCGAATGACCTTGTTGCCTGCTTTCCTGAAAAATGCTTCGATATCCGGCAGGTACTTTTCATTGCCCTCAATTGCAAAATAAATGGTATGCATTTCTTTGTAGGAATGTTCTTTGGAACTAACCGCGAACAGCGGATGTATGGAATAACCGAAAGCCTTTTTGCTTTCTATATCTTGAAATATATCCGAGGATAAGACGCCACTGCAGTGGCAGATTATTTTATTCTCAATGGAATAGTGCTTCACTTCATTCCATATGGCTGTGACCGTATCATCCGGTACAGTGAGAAACAGAACATCACTATCGTGAATAAGTTCTTCTATATGTTGATAATGGTGTGAATCTGTAAAAATAGATGCTTCTTTGGCAGATGCTTCACTCCGGCTGTAATAACCGGACAAGGTCAGTCCATTGAGGGTAAAATATTTACCCAGTGACACGCCGACTCTGCCTGCTCCTATAAATCCTATTTTCTTCATATGCACCTCCTGTCTGCTTGTAAGTATGCTTGAAAGCATACACAAAACCAAGAAGTCATGCTCTGTTTACAACTGTGCAAACATTCATTTCTGCAACAGAAATATATAGTTTGGTAACCTATGAGAATTCAAAATCGTTACATAGGTTGCAAAAATAATGTTCGTGCCAGCGTTCACGTCTCATTCACAAGGGATTGCGATACCAGTCTATTATACATAATATGTGTATGAATTTTCCCGGTATACAAAAGCAGGATGCTTGTGATATAAGCGTTAGTATTTGCATAGGTTTACCTTGACGATATGTGACCGTCAGTGTAATCTTAAGTGGTGCACAAAATATAAGAATAAAATAAATCCATCGGTATAGTTTCAATTCCTGAATACTATCCGGCAGTTGCAAGTATAGCACAGGGAAGAAATTGTGTAAAGAACAGAATTTGCAAGGTCAGAAGCATTTCAGTAGTTTTCAAATGCATAAAATGAGGGTATAATGGTAGCATGTTTGATTAGATAAGATAAGAAGTAACTATGAGGATACTGAATAGTTACATAAGAATTTATGAATGGAGGATTGTAATGAAAATCGTAGTTTTAGCAGGTGGAACAAGTACAGAGAGAGAAGTTTCCTTTAGCACAGGAAGTCAGGTATATAAAGCATTAAGAGAACGTGGACAACAGGCAGTTTTAGTAGATTCTTTGTACGGATTGCCGGAGGTTTCTGATATAGACGAATTGTTTGAAAAAGGAAATGGAGAGGAGCAGTTTACTGTAGGAACCACATCTCCGGATTTGGAAGCATTGGCAGCAGCGAGAAAGAAAAATCAAGATGGGTTCTTTGGACCAAATGTACTCGCAATCTGTCGTGCAGCAGACATTGTATTCATGGCACTTCACGGAGAAGATGGAGAAAATGGTAAGGTACAGGCAACGTTCGATATGTTGGGAATCCGTTATACCGGTACCGGTTATTTAGGCAGTGCCCTTGCTATGGATAAAGGCTTATCAAAGCAAATGTTCTTAGGAAAAAATGTGCCGACTGCACAGGCAGTTACTTTGAAAAGAGATGAATATGTACCGGGACAGATGAAGATGCCATTTTCCGCTTGTGTTGTTAAGCCATGTTGTGGTGGCTCTAGTGTGGGAATTACGATTGCAAATTCTGAGGAAGAATACCAGCAGTCTTTAGCAGAAGCATTTGCTTTGGAAAATGAAGTATTAGTAGAGCAGTTTGTAAAGGGTAGAGAATTTTCTATCGGTGTTATCGAAGGTCGTGCATTGCCAATTATTGAGATTGCACCAATTAACGGATTTTATGATTATAAGAATAAATATCAGCCGGGAATGACCGTAGATACCTGTCCAGCTATTTTGCCGGCTGAGATTACCGATAAGTTACAGAGAGAAGCAGAGCATGTATTTAAGGTATTATACTTAGATACTTATGCAAGAATTGATTTTCTGTTAAATGAAAACAACGAAATCTTCTGTTTAGAGGCAAACACATTACCGGGCATGACACCAACCAGCCTTCTTCCACAGGAAGCAGCAGCCGAGGGCGTATCCTTTGGAGAGTTATGTGAGAAATTAGTGGAAGTATCTCTGAAAAAATATCAGTAATACAATGTTGTGAAGTAATTTTTAGAAAGGAATGGACACACACATATGCATATTACATTTGCGCAGGCAGTAACCGCCTGCAATGGTACTTATTACGGCAGTCAGAATCCGGAGGAAGGATATTTTACAAGTGTAACTACTGACAGTCGGAAGGCTGCTCCGGGAGTTTTGTTTTTTGCCATAAAAGGCGAACGGGTGGACGGTCATGACTTTATGGAGCAGGTATATGACAAGGGAGCCGCTATCTGTATCGGTGAGAAAGAGCCGATTGGTGATAAGCCATACATTCAGGTAGATTCAACCTTGCAGGCATTAAAAGATCTGGCAGAATATTATAGAAGTACATTAACAATTCCAATTATTGGTATTGTAGGAAGTGTTGGAAAAACAAGTACAAAAGAAATGACGGCTTCCATTCTGGCGCAAAAGTATCATGTCTTAAAGACAGAAGGTAACTATAATAACGAAATTGGTTTGCCATTAACGATATTTTCCATTCAGGATCATCATGAAGCAGCTGTTGTGGAAATGGGTATCAGTGATTTTGGTGAGATGACACGATTGAGCAAGGTAGCAAAGCCGGACACCATAATCATGACAAATATCGGTCAGTGCCATCTTGAAAATCTAGGTGACAGAGATGGTGTGTTAAAGGCAAAATCCGAAGTGTTTACCTATTGGAGTAAACAGGGTGTCATTATTTTAAATGGTGATGATGATAAATTAAGAACATTAGAAAGCAAATTACCAGTTCAGTTTTTTGGCTTGAATGGTGAGTGTGAGGCATATGCGGAAGATAGTAAGGATTTAGGCATGGAGGGAACGTTCTGTACGTTGGTATTTGCAGATGGTATGCGAATTCCGGTATCTATTCCGATTCCGGGACAGCATATGGTATACAATGCTCTGGCAGGTGCCTTGGCGGGCAGAGCCTACGGATTGACAGCGGAAGAAATTGCGAAAGGCGTAGCAGCATTGCAACCGGTAGCCGGACGGAATAATCGTATCCAGACGGAGCGGTTTACCATTCTTGACGACTGTTACAATGCCAACCCAATGTCCATGTGTGCATCCTTAGACGTACTTGCGAAATCTACTGGAAGAAAAGTAGCTATTTTAGGAGATATGTATGAACTTGGTGAGGAAGAAAATGTACTTCACGCAAAGGTAGGAAGTTATGTGGCAAAGGCAGGCATTGATGTGCTTTTGTGTAGTGGTGGTTTGTCAGCTCATATGGCAGAGGCGGCACAAGCTGACGGTATGCAGTATGTATATTATTTTCAGACAAGAGAAGAATTACAAGAAGCATTGCCACAGTACATACAGACAGGCGACAGCATCTTGGTGAAAGCCTCTCATGGTATGCAGTACACAGCAATTGTGGAAGCGTTGCAGAAATTATAAATAACGAGTGTATAGTTGATATTTTACAGATGATAAACATTTTTGCAAATGTGTAAAATAGAAACGATAGAGAAAGGAAACAATAAAATGGATATCATGAAATTAATGAAAATAAAAGGTGCATGGGAGAAATTTCAAAAGAACCATCCAAAATTTATGCCATTTATCAATGCGATTTCCCAGAATGGAATCACAGAGGGAACCATTATGGAGCTTACGGTGACAACACCGGAAGGAAAAACCTTAAGCACCAACATTAAAGTGCAGGCTTCCGATTTGGAATTATTAGAGCAAATAAAAGCGATGGCAAAGTAAAATTTGGGTACCCGGCTTGCAAAGAAGGTTGTCCGGCAGAGGCGTGTATATCTGCCGAATGCATTTTCTTTCAAGTCGGGTATTTAAAAATGAATAAAATATAAAAAATCTTGCAAAATTCTAAATAATAAGTTAATAATATACGGAATGACTAGGACAAAAATGCAAGATGTGCACAAACAATATGCAAAAAATGAAAAATTCCTTGAAAGTAACTAAAATATAGTGTAAAGTAGAAAGCATGGAGTTTTTTTATGTATGGTATCATGGATTTCCGGTAAAACTCCGTAGAATAATTTATTAGTAGCAGGGTGGTTTGCCTGAATAAATGATACCATCTATTAGAGCGTGTTTGAAAATTCTTTTCTACAAGAATTATGTTTTCAGCGTAGGAATGAAGATTCAAACACTTTCTAAATATAGGCACAAGGAGGAAATAGGTATGTCCAGTTCAAAAAGAAGTATGATGGAATTAGATCCAAAGAGAGATAAGGAATTTGATGAATTTGTAAAATATTGTATGATGTCTGGTGTAATCAACCAGAATTTATATGTGGAATATGATGTAAAAAGAGGACTTCGTGATTCGGATGGTAAAGGTGTATTAACAGGATTGACGGAAATATCTGATGTCAACGCATATGAAATGGTAGATGGTACGAAGATTCCGGCGGATGGCTCTTTGTATTACCAGGGTTACAATGTTATGGATTTGGTAAATGGATTTGAATCCAGAAGATATGCATTTGAAGAAACGACATATCTTCTTTTGTTTGGTGAACTTCCAAATAAAAGCCAGTTAGAACATTTTATAAACATTTTAGGAGATTTGCAGGAATTATCCGGTGATTTCGTTCGTGATGTTATTATGAAAGCACCAAGTGAAAATATTATGAATGCGTTACAGAAAAGTATTCTGACATTGTATTCTTATGATGCAAATCCGGAAAATATCGAAGTATCTAATGTTTTGAGACAGTCTTTGCAGTTGATTGGTAAAATGCCATTGATTTCTGTATATGCGTATCATGCATATCGTCATTTTGTGATGGATGACAGTTTGATTATTCGCAACCCTGACAAGAATTGTTCGACTGCGGAGAACATTTTAAGAATGCTTCGTCCGGATGGAAAGTACACAGAGTTAGAAGCAAAAGTATTAGACGTAGCACTTGTTCTTCATGCAGAGCATGGCGGTGGTAACAACTCTACATTTACGACTCATGTAGTTACTTCTTCAGGAACAGATACTTATGCATCGATTGCAGCAGCAATTGCTTCTTTAAAGGGACCAAAACATGGTGGTGCGAATCTTAAAGTACAGCAGATGTTTGCAGACATTAAAGAGCATGTTAAGGATTGGACAGATGAAGATGCTTTGAGAACATATTTGTCTAAGATACTGTCAAAAGAAGCATTTGATGGTGCTGGTCTGATCTACGGTATGGGGCATGCAGTTTATACGTTGTCAGATCCTCGTGAAGTGATTTTGAAGAAATATGCAAAGAGCCTGGCAGAGGAAAAGGGATTGATGCATGAATTCAACCTGTATGACAAAGTAGAAACGTTGGCTGCAGATTTGATTTCTCATCAGAGAAATACCTTTAAGCCAGTTTGTGCAAATGTAGACTTTTACAGTGGATTTGTGTATACCATGCTTGGTATACCGGAAGAATTATTTACACCAATGTTTGCGATTTCCCGTATATCCGGTTGGTGTGCACATCGTTTAGAGGAATTAGTAAACAAGGGCAAAATTATTCGTCCGGCGTATAAGTATGTAGGTATTCATAAGGAATACTATCCGATTGCAGATAGAAATTGGGATGAAGAATAAAGTATGATATGGCTAACGGTTTCGTGTTTTGCAAATTGCAGGATGCGGAGCCGTTTTTTGTATGCTGGGCTGCTGGGTTGCCCGTCAGAGTCAGGGCACTTAGCTGTAAGTGGTACTAAGGGATTATGCCTGTTGCTAAGGACAATCGGGAAAATATAGAACTCGCAAGCTCAAACTTGCACAAGAAACAAAAAACCCTTATAATAAACATCTACGGCTTACCCTTGCCGTAAGGCACATAAAAAACGCATTATTGGAATGAAATTG
>JBGVMW010000128.1:0-3192 GCA_045125095.1 Lachnospiraceae bacterium | reverse complement strand
GATTACATATAATGCTGGAGCAAGGAACATAAAGCCGAATTCAAATGGTTCTGTAACACCACAAACAAATGCACAAACTGCTGCGGAAGCCACAAGACCAATTGCTATTTTTTTCTTATTGCTCTTTGCACACTGAATCATTGCTAATGCTGCACCTGGAATACCAAACATCATACAAGGGAAGAAACCTGACATATACATACCAAGATCCCATGTTACATCTGCGGATGTTTCACCTGCCCAGAAATGACTTAAATCACCAAGACCAATTACATCAAACCAGAATACATTGTTTAAAGCATGATGTAAACCAGTTGGAATTAACAGACGGTTCAAGAATGCATAAATACCTGCACCCAGTGCTCCCATACCAGTAATTGCTTTACCGATAGAAATCAATCCGGTGAAAATCAATGGCCATACAAAGAGAAGTACAACGGATACTAAAATGGAAACAACACCTGAAACAATTGCTACACAACGTTTTCCACTAAAGAAGGATAGCCAATCTGGTAATTTTGCATTCTTAAACTTGTTATAACAAGTAGAACCAATAATACCAGCAAGAATACCGATAAATGGATTGACAATCTTGTCAAATGCCAATGTGGAATTTGCATTTTCTGCTATACTTGGCATAATGGTTGTAACAAAACCAGTGTTTAATAATGTTGTCATCATTAACCAGGATGCCAACGCAGCCAGACCACCGGTACCGTCATTGTCATCCGACATACCAACGCCGACACCAATAACAAATAAAAGTGGTAAATTGTCGATAAGTGCAGCCCCTGCTTTCACGAGGAATAATCCAAGCAGTTGCACAAATCCTGAAATCTCACCGCCTTGCATGGTTGCTGGACAAAGCCAATAACCGATACCCATCAATATACCACAAAGCGGTAAACATGCTACGGGTAACATTAAAGCTTTTCCTAATTTTTGTAAGTATTTCATACCAATCCCTCCTTACATAATATTTTTAATCCCTTTTTATTCAATTATTATCATGTACAAGGTTGTTTTCTCTCATTCTGCATTCCGTTCCACGAGATATCCATGCTCTCTTACTTATATCAAGTATACTCTTTTGTTTATTTTCTGTCAATTTGCACTTTATACACTTTATTCTCACTTATTTTGTCCATTATATACAATCTTTTTCAGACTTTATTGCTTTAATTTGGTAATGTTTGACTTAAACATAATGCCCCGTATCCAACCCGAATATTCGGATACTGTGTTTCTCCTCGGATTTGTTTTGCTCCATTTCGAAGATAAGCCTTCATTTTTTCACCATAAAGAAATGGGTCATTGCCTTCAACCACGCCCCATTCCATCAGCAAAGCAGCGGAGCCTGTTACGAATGGCGTGGCAAAGGATGTACCGGTTCTTGTTGTAAATCCTCCTCCTGGTGCCGGACAATAGATGTTGACACCCGGTGCCACAATGTCCGGTTTGCCATTATACCATTCTGCATAATATCCTCTGCCTGAAAAATCAGCATAACTGTCATACCCTATATCATAAGCACCTACTGTAATTGCTTTTCCTGCCGTAGACGGAATCGTTAACGTATGATCCGGCGTTGGTCTTAGAAAACGTGTTCCGATATTTAATGCACTTTGAGAAGGAAGCCACATCTGATAATTGCCCTGCACAACTCTCCTCGGATGAATTTCAAATGTCCACACACCTTCTTCAATATAATTTCCTACCGGAAGAAACGAAAAAAATATCTCCTGGGACAAAGAATAGGGTGCTGGCTCTCCATAATAAAATAAAATCTCTGTCTGGGCTGTTCGTAATCTTGCAGCGCCTAACACTTTTTGAAGGGGACCAAGCCGCACTCCTCCTGGCGTTACAATTCCAATCTCAAATTCGTCCACATAGGATTTCCAAAGCTGTACACTCATCCCTGTCTGATAACCGGATACTGCCAGCTCAACCATCTCCGGCTGACCATCTACTACCCTGCCGCTTGTATGACCTCCCGATGCGCCTTCATTTCCCGTGCCAATACAAATACAGTTTCGACCTACCCCCGTCACAGAATCAATGTATGTTTCTAACAAAGAAGTACCATCATGACTTCCATAGGTATTGCCATAGCTTAAATTAATGGCAATAGGCATGTTCATTTCTACCGATTTCCGTATACAGTAGTCGATTCCCATCATCAACTCTGTCGTTCTTGGCAAATTCTCCGCCTCCGGCGTACCAAGCTTTACAATCACCAATTCACTCCCCGGTGCCACGCCCTGATTCCAGCCTTCTGCCACACCACTTCCAGCTGCAATGCCTGCCACACCAGTTCCATGACCACTGATATCCTTGCTGTTTACTATTTCATACGCAGCCTGCCGTCCACCGGCATCCAGAGCCCCCTGTATCTGTTCTCTCGTATACTCTGTCCCTCTAAGATACCCTTCCGGCGGATTCCCCTCCACGGTCTGATCCCAAATACTCACAATCCTAGTAGAACCATCCTGATTACGAAAGACACTATGTAAATAGTCGATTCCTGAATCAATAACCCCTACCAGACAGCCTTTCCCAGTCAGCCCCTGACGCACAACCGGGCTAATGCAGGACGCCTGCTTTGCGGCTTCCGCTGCAAAATATAACGGCTTTGGCTTTTCTACAAAGGTAATCTGTGGATAATCCGTGAGCCGTTCAATTTCAGTCTCTGGCACATTTAAAACAGCATATTCATTGTAAAGGGTAGCCACAATAATACCATCTTTTACTAATTGTGAAATATCTCCTGCATATTTCACAATCACATCCCATCGATTGTCTGCCTCATTGTAACCACTTTCCAAAATTGGCGATTTCCTTCTTTCTTCTTTGGTGGCTTCTAATGATAAATTCAATATGCTTTCCAACTTTTGATCTTCCATAAAACACCTCTTGGCACAACTCCTGCTCTCCTTAGTGTATTCAAGCATATCGTTTTTGTTCCTTCCACGCTTTGCCTCGCCGAATTTGGCACGCCGTGCACCCTCCTTTCAAATTCGTGTGCATCATAGGCATTTGCGAAATTGAAGACCATCCGCAAATTGTCAGAATTGTTTGTGCAAATAGCTGCTTACTACATAGTCTATATTTGACGCGCTCTCGCTCCCTTCAAACGTAGCGGACACTAAGGCTGTAAAATACACAGCCTAAGTGCCGACGTTTTCAGAGGGT